>DATLUW010000545.1:0-5413 GCA_035577825.1 Actinomycetota bacterium
CTGAGAAGCCTCCCGTCGTTGGTCGCGGCCGCCGAAGCGGGAACCCTACCGCCCACGCGTGCCATCATCGCGAGGTGGCGGCTCCCCGGAAGCCCCGTGTCGACAAGACCGGCCGAACGAGCGCGGGCATCCTCCTGTGGCGTCGGACCGACGCCGGCCTCGAGGTGCTGCTCGGCCACCCCGGCGGGCCGTATTTCGCCCGCAAGGACGCCGGCGACTGGACCGTGCTGAAGGGCGAGGCCGAACCCGGCGAGGACCTGCTCGACGTCGCCCGGCGCGAGTTCGCCGAGGAGACCGGCACCCCGCCTCCCGTGGGTCCGTTCGTCGAGCTGGGCGACATCCGCCAGAAGTCCGGCAAGGTCGTGGTGGCGTGGGGAGTGGAGGGCGACCTCGACCCGGACGCCGCCGTGAGCAACTCGTTCGAGATGGAGTGGCCGCCGCGGTCGGGGCGCATGCGAACGTTCCCCGAGATCGACCGGGTGGGGTGGTTCGACCTCGACGCGGCCCGGACGAAGATCAAGGGGGCGCAGGCGCCGTTCCTCGACCGGCTGGAGCGCGCGCTGGCCGAAGGGGTCAGCCGATCTCCGGGAACGCCCGGTCCCTGACGAGGTCCCAGACGGCTTCGACGGAGTCCAGCCGGGTCGCGCTGCGCACGAGCTGACGGCACACCGCCGCGTCGAGGCGGCGGACACGTGCGCGGACCTCGTCGACCCGCGACGGCGACACGCTGACGGAGCTCACGCCGATCCCGACCAGCAGCGGCAGCACCAGGGGGTCGCCCGCCGCCTCGCCGCACACGCCGACCGGGACGCCGTGCGCCGCGCCGGCGCGAACCACGCGGTTGATCAGCGTGATCACGGTGGGGTGCGCGGCCAGCGCCGGCTTCGCCCCGGGGTCCCGCCGGTGCACCCCGAGCACGCGTTCGGTGAGGTCGTTCGTGCCGATCGACAGGAACTCGACCTCGCTCGCCAGCCGCTCGGCGATCAGGGCGGCCGAGGGAACCTCGACCATGACGCCGAGCTCGGGTTTCGCGTCGCCGTCGTGACCGACCGCCGCGACCGCCCGGTCGAGCTCCTCGCGGGCCAGGCGGACCTCGCGGAGCGACGTGACCATCGGGACGAGGATCCGCAGCCTCGTTGCTGCGCCCGCACGGAGCGCCGCCCGGAGCTGCGAGCCCAGCGCGTCCGGCGTCCGGAGCAGCGGCGGCAGCCCGCGCGCCTGCCCGTCGAGCGCGGCCTGGGTCTGGGTGAGGAACGGCGGCACCTTGTCCCCGCCGAAGTCCAGCACGCGAACCGTCGCGATCCGCCCGTCGAGCTGCGAGAGGACCGGCCGGAGCTCCCGGAGGTGCTGCTGCTCGTCCGGCCATGCGGTCGCCTCCAGGAACGGCAGCTCCGTGCGGAGGAGCCCCACGCCCTCGGCGCCGGCCTCGAGCCCGGCGCGGGTGTCGGGAGCGGTCGCGACGTTGCACAGGAGCGTCACGGCGAGGCCGTCGGTGGTCTCGCTCGGGAGGTCGCGTTCGGCGGCGAGCGCCGACCGCCGCCGGGCGGCGGAATCCATGGCGTGCCGGGCCGCCGACAGCTCGTCGTCCCGCGGCGCCACGGTCACCGACCCCGCGTCGCCGTCGACGACCAGCGCCGTCCCGGCGCCCACTCCGAGCACGGCGGGATCGAGTCCCAGCACGAGCGGCAGTCCGAGCGAACGGGCGACGATCGCGGCATGGGCGTTCGGGCCGCCGCGGACGGCCGCCGCGGCGACGATCTCGCCCTCCTCCATGCCGAGGATGTCGGCCGGACCGAGCTCCTCGGCCAAGAGGATGGTGCCGCCGCTCGGACGCGAGCCATTCGAAGCGGACCGGGGTTCGACCTCGTTGAGGAGTGCGGCCGCCCGGCGGCCAACCTGGCGGACGTCGGCCGCGCGTTCGGCCAGGACCGGGTCGCCGATCGCCGCGATCGCCGCCGCGTAGCGATCGGCGGCGAGCGTCACCGCCTCGGCCGGGGCGCGTCCGTCGCCCGCCTCACGCCGGGCCTCGGCGCGCAGGGCGGGGTCGCCCGCGATCAGCGCTCCGACACCGACGATCTCGGCCTCGTCCGCCTTCCCCCGGTCGCGCAGCCGGTCGGCCAGCGCCCGGAGGTCGTCGGCCACGCGGTCGAGCGCCTCCTCGACCTGCAGCGCCGCCCGGCGCGGATCGACCGGTTCGGAAGCAGCCGAAGAGCTCACCGGGGCAACCATCGCCGCGAGCACGACCGCACGACCGGTCGCCACGCCCGGCGAGGCCGGCACCCCCTGGAACGTCCGCGACGTGGTCACGGCTCGCGTCCCGAGGTCTCAGCCCGCCGCGCGGGCGGCGCGTTCGAGGGCGGCGAAGATCAGCACGGTGGAGGTCGCGCCCGGGTCCTGGTGTCCGACGCTCCGCGGACCGAGATACGACGCCCGTCCCTTGCGGGCCTGCAGCGGGATCGTCGCCTGCAGGCCCTCCTCGCCGGCCTCGTGCGCGTCGGCGGCAGCGTCGGCGAACGACGCGCCGCGCCGGACGCTCGCCTCGAACGCCGACACCGCCGGCACCAGCGCGTCGACCATGGTCTTGTCGCCCTCGGAGGCCGCCCCCAGCTGCTGCACGCCATCGAGCGCCGCCCGGAGCGCGCCGGCGAACGCCTCTGAGGACACGTCCGCGTCGTCGCCGAGCGCCTTGCCCGCCCGCCGGAACGCCGTCCCGTAGAGCGGTCCCGACGCCCCGCCGACCGTCGACACCAGGGTCGACCCCACCAGCGTCAGCAGCTGCCCCGGGGTGAGCCCGTCGCCGGCGCCGTCGGCGAGCTTCTGCCGCACGGCCGAGAACCCCCGCGACATGTTCACGCCGTGGTCGGCGTCGCCGATGGCCGCGTCGAGCTGGGTGAGGAAGTCGCGCCGGTCCTCGATGGACGCGGCGATCTCCTCCACCCAGCTCCTCGTGAATGCGGCATCCACCACGGTGAGGTCCTCCCCGAGCCGGCCGGCGACGACTAGGCGCCCCATCGTAGTGCCGGCGTGTTCACCGGCGCGTCCCACAGCTTCGTGAGCTCGTCGTCGAGCTTCGTGAGCGTGATCGAGCATCCCGCCATGTCGAGGCTGGTCACGTAGTCGCCGACCAGCGACCGCGCCACACGCGCCCCGCGACCCTCGAGGATCTTCGCGATCTCGGCGAACACCACGTACAGCTCGATGAGCGGCGTTCCGCCCATGCCGTTCACGAAGACGAGCGCCTCGTCCCCCGCGGCGAACGGGTAGTCGTCGAGGATCGCGGCCGCGGCGATCTCGACCAGCTCGGAGGCCGGCCCGATCTTCCGGCGCACCCGCCCGGGTTCGCCGTGGATCCCGATCCCGAGCTCGATCTCGTCGTCGCCGAGGTCGAACGTCGGCGTCCCCGCGGCCGGCGTCGTGCCCGACGTCAGCGCGATGCCGAACGAACGCGACCGCTCGTTGGCCTTGCGTGCCGCGGCGGCCACGGATGCCAGGTCGCCACCGGATTCCGCCAGGGCGCCGGCGACCTTCTCGACGATCGGGGTCGCGCCCGTGCCGCGGCGCCCGGCCGTGTACAGCGAGTCCTCGACGGCCACGTCGTCGTTCACGAGGACGGATTCGACCTTGCTGCCCTCGTCGCCTGCCATCTCGGCCGCGAGCTGGAAGTTCATGACGTCGCCCGTG
The DNA here is from genome assembly GCA_035577825.1 of Actinomycetota bacterium. Taxonomy (GTDB): domain Bacteria; phylum Actinomycetota; class UBA4738; order UBA4738; family JACQTL01; genus DATBHM01. The sequence continues at coordinate 3,682 of DATLUW010000545.1, forward strand.
TAGTTCTTCACGATGTGGACGACGCCCGCGCCCGCGTCGACGCCCTTGGTCGCCTCGAGCATCTGGTCGGGGACCGGCGAGGTGAACACGGCGCCCGGGCACGCGGCGTCGAGCATGCCGTACCCGACGAACCCGCCGTGCAGGGGCTCGTGCCCCGAGCCGCCGCCGGAGATCAGCCCGACCTTGTTCGCGACCGGGGCGTCGGCCCGGTAGACGATCTGGTTCGCCACGTCGACCCGCAGCGACGGGTGCGCCGCCGCCATCCCGCGCAGGGCGTCGGTCACGACGTCCTCGGGAGCGTTGATGAGCTTCTTCATAGCGATCCGTCTCCTTCGACGAGAGCGGGTTCGCGGGTCGCCCGGGGGGTGGGGGGACCCGCGTCCGCTCGATCATCGTTCGAATGAATGTCCCGTGTCCCGCTACGAGCCCGCCCCGTCGGCCGCGACCGTCACGTGGTGCTCGGTCGTTGCCTCCTTGAGCGGGAACTCCGGCAGCTGCTCCCTGGTGCGCGTCCTCGCGAGCGCGAGGTACAACCCCGCTCCGAGCGCCCCGCCGACGAACTCCCCGATCAGATAGGCGGGGAGCTGGCTCCACGTCACCGTGCCTCCGAACACCTGGAGGACCAGCATCGGACCGATCGTGCGCGCCGGGTTGATCGACGCTCCGGTGACCGGGCCGACGACGATGATCGCCGCGAACACCACGAAGCCGATCACGACGCCGGCGAACCCGGCGGGAGCCCGCCGGTCGATCACGCCGAACACGGTGAACACGAGGATCCCGGTGCCGATCGCCTCGGCGAAGATCGCGCGGGCGTAGCCCACCGTGTCGGGGTTGAACGAGGCGACGCCGAGTCCGAGGTCCTTGGCGTCCATCCCCAGTGTCGCGAGGATCGCGAGCGCTCCGAGGATCGCCCCCAGGGCCTGCGCCCCCACGTATGCGGGAACGTCCTTCCAGGGGAACTTCCCGGTGAGCGCGAGGCTCACCGTGACCGCCGGGTTGATGTGGCACCCGGAGATGTGGCCGATCGCATACACCATCGCGATCACCACCAGGGCGAACGCGAAGGCGATCACGCCGAGCTCCGCCATCGTGAACTGGTGGTTGCCGAGCAGCATCAGCGTGGCGGGAACCGAACCCACCCCGATGAACACGAGGAACCCGGTGCCGACCACCTCGGCCAGCAGCTTCTGACCGAACGAGTTCTCCTCCATGAGCCGGCGCGGCCGGGGCCCGCGGGCCCGACCGCACGCCCCACCTCCTTTCCCGCTCCCCGAGGCCGTGGAATCTCGGTCTCGAAACCTGGCCGGCCGCCCGTCGCGACCGATCCGCCGGTGTTCGTCAACCTGCATGCTGTTCGGTAATGACGAACAACGTTCGGCGAACTGTAGAATGGTTGGTCGCATCGTGTCAAGCCTTGGTCCGGAATCCGGATCGGAAAGGTCCCCGTCGCGGCGGTGCGTTCGGCCCTCGCACCCATCTCGTCGCCTCCGACACCATGGAATGGCGTGAGTGCGAACGAGGTCGAAGGGGTCGATCACTCGCCCGACGCCGACGAGGCGTGGCAGGTGTTTGTCTGGCTGCGTCACCGCGGCGGGGTGGCCGCGCGAACCGTTCGATCTTCCGGACCGCTCGCCGCCGAGCGCGCGACGACGGCCGACGACCAGGTCCTGGCGACGCTCGGGACCCACCTGATCGGACCGTGGCCGGCGACGCCCGGGGGGGCGTCCCG
>DATLUW010000546.1:0-5242 GCA_035577825.1 Actinomycetota bacterium
ATCTCGCCGACTCGGCGCCCTCCCTGCCGGTCGAGCAGCTCGGCCACCGACCCCGTCCCCCCGGCCGGCTCGCCGCGCGAACCCCCCGGCCCGTCGAGGCCGGGCGCCACCAAGCGCAGCGTCCCGGTCCGTCCGGTCGCAAGGGCAGCCCGACCACCGGCGCGAGCCGCGCCGATCCCAACGACCCCGCCGATCGCGAGGAGCCCGCGGCGGAGCGCGTTCCGTCGGCTCGCCCGTTCCACCTCAACCACCTCCCGGAGTGGGTGGCGGGTTCCGTGCGTTGTACACGCTCCCTACGATGATCGGCTGGTCGGGATCGCCCTCCAGGAAGTCGACGACCACCTCCTGCCCGATCCGCGGGGACGGCACGAACCCGCCCTTCGAGCCCGCGTGCAGCGCCGCGACCCGGATCCAGCAGGAGCTGTTCGCGTCGCTGTGGCCCTCGCGGTCCCAGTGGAACTGCACCTTCACCCGCCCGTACTTGTCGGTGAAGACCTGCGTCCCGGCCGGCCCCACGACGAACGCGGTCTGACTCCCCTGGACGACCGGCCGGGGCGTGTTGCGTTCCGGCCGGAACGGCAGCCCGAGCGGCATGCACGCGAAGCCGTTGTGGTAGTCCACCGTGCTCTGCGTGGCGTCGCTCGGGTCGCCGGTCACCTTGGCCGAGTGCGTGACGGATGCCAACAGGTACTTCCCGTTCCCGTTGAAGTGCCCCGCCAGCGTGAACAGGTGCCCGGGCAGGAACTGCCGGCAGCTCGACCGGGCCACGACGATGATCGCGTGGGCGGCCTCCGCCTGCATCCGCAGCCTCGTCGTCCGCGACCCGTCCGCGATGACCGCGTTCAGCGCCCCGGGATCCTCCCCGCCCCCCGAGTTGATCGAGTCGTACCGCTTCGCGTACCCGCCGGGGTAGTCGTAGAGCTCCAGGTTGTCGTTCCCGAGGAGCAGATGGTGTGTCACCACGCCAACCCGAACGGCGTCCGGGGTCTTCTCGGAGAACTGCAGCGCGTTGTCGGGCATCTCGAAGTCGTAGTCGCGCAGGGACGCCCGTCCGGCGCGGAGCGCCTGGGTCTTGGTCCACGAGAACACCGTCGCGGTATCGGCGCGGGTCGGCGGCGTGGGTGAGAACTGCACGGTCGAGGGCGCCGCCACCGACGTGAACGAGGACGGGTCGTCCGAGACCACCATCGTGTGCCCGCCCGCCGAATGTTCGAAGAAGTAGAAGATGCCCTCCTCCTCCATCAGCCGGCTCGCGAAGTTGAAGTCGCTCTCCCGGTACTGCACGCAGTAATCCCGGGGTTCGAACGTCCCCTTGATCTTGAAGTCGGTCGTCACGTCGTGCAGGACGGACCTCAGGACGTCGGGGACCGACTTGTTCTGGAAGATCTGGCTCCGCGACCCGAGCGAGAGCCGCCACAGGAACGGGACGACCTCCATCTGGTACGCGGTGAGCGAGCCCCGTCGGTCCCCCTGGGAAAACCGACTGCAGATCCCGTTGAGGAACCGCCTCCCGCCGCCCGGCATGGTGATGGTGAGCGTGATCGGCTGGTCGATCAGCTGGTCGAACGGCACGCTCGCGGTATTCGCGGCGACCAGGTCGATCTCGTAGCTGAACAGCCCCGAGATCTCCTCGCGCCCCTGGAACCCGGTCACGAGCAGGGTGCCCGCCGGCAGCGGGGTGGTGAGCACCAGCGGCGACGTCATTCGGCCCCTCCTCGGGCCACGCGGGCGTGGTGCGGGCATCGTGCGGGGGCCATGCTGGCACACCACCCATGCTTGGTAAAGGGGCTCAGGGTGGCGCGCCGACGGCCCTCGGGCAGGGCCGGCGCTCAGGCGTCGGCGGCGTCGGACCCGGCGATCACGACCAGGGTCTGGTTCGTGTCGACGACCTCGCCGGGCTTCACCAGGACCTCGGCGACCATCCCGGCCCGGGAGGCCTGGATGTGGTTCTCCATCTTCATGGCCTCGAGGATGCAGACGGCCTGGCCCGCCTCGACGGTCGCGCCCTCCTCCACGAGGACCTGGAGGATCGTGCCCTGCATGGGCGCGTTGATGGCGTCGCCGCTCCCATGGTGCGCCCCGGCACCGCCCATGGCCGGCGCCTTCGGGGCGGCCTTCTTCGACTCGTCGTGGACCTTGACCGGGATGCGCTTGCCCTCGACCTCGACCACGATCGTCGTGACGGTCGGCTCGCCGCCCCCCGCGGCGGCCTGCGTCCCGAGGTCCGGGCGCTCGAACTCCGGCAGCGTCGTCGCCGCGAGCGCCCCCTCGACGAACCGGGTGTGGTGCGTCCCGGTGCGGAACTCCTCGGTGTCGAGCACCCACCGGTGGAACGGGATCGTCGTCGGGATGCCCTCCACGCCGAACTCGCCGAGCGCGCGGAGCATGCGCCGGCGGGCCCGCTCGCGGTCCTCGCCCCACACCACCAGCTTCGCGAACAGCGAGTCGTAGTCCCGGGGGATCTCCTTGCCCTGCGCGAACCCGGCGTCGGTGCGGACGAACGCGCCGCCCGGCGTCCGGAACCCCGTGATCAGGCCGGGCCCCGGCAGGAAGTCGTGGTACGGGTCCTCGGCGTTCAGCCGGCATTCGATCGAGTGGCCACGCGGCTCTGGCGACACCTCGACCTTCTCCCCGAGCGCCACGGCGATCTGCAGCGCGACCAGATCGAGCCCGGTCACCATCTCCGTCACGGGGTGCTCGACCTGCAGGCGGGCGTTCACCTCCATGAAGTAGAACGAGCCGTCGCGTTCGACCAGGAACTCGACCGTGCCGGCGTTGACGTAGCCGGCCTCCTTCGCGATGGCGAGCGCCGCCTCGGCGATGCGGCCGCGGAGGTCATCGTCGACCACCGGCGACGGCGTCTCCTCGACGAGCTTCTGGTAGCGGCGCTGCAGGGAGCAGTCGCGTTCGCCGAGGAACGACACGTTGCCGTGCGAGTCGGCCAGGATCTGCGCCTCGACGTGGTGGGCGACCTCGATGTACCGCTCGAGGTAGACCTCCGGGCGGCCGAAGTACGCGCCGGCCTCGCGTGCGGCGCGCTCCAGAGCGTCGCCCACGTCCTTCGGGTCGTGCACGACGCGCATGCCCTTGCCGCCTCCGCCGAACGCCGCCTTCACCGCCAGCGGGAACCCGATCCGTTCGGCCTCCTTCAGGCCCTGCTCGACGTCGACGGGATCGGGGGTGCCGGGGACGATCGGGACGCCGATGCGCTCGGCGGCCCGGCGTGCGGCGGACTTGTCGCCCATCATCGTCATCGCCTCTGGCGGCGGCCCGACGAACGTCAGCCCGGCCTCTTTCACTGACCGGGCGAAGTCGGCGTTCTCCGACAGGAACCCGTAGCCGGGATGCACCAGCGTGGCCTTCGCCTTCCGCGCGACCTCGAGCAGCACGGGCACGTTGAGGTAGGACTGCGACGGCGTGGCCGGGCCGATCGCGTAGGCCTCGTCGGCCATGTCGATGTGCAGCGCGGACCGGTCGGCCTCGGAGTACACGGCGATCGTGGGGATGCCGAGCTCGCGGCAGGACCGCATGACGCGCACGGCGATCTCGCCGCGGTTCGCGACGAGGACCCTCGGTTCGCTCACGGCGGGAAGCCTACCGGCCCGGCCCGGGTGCGAGAATCCGCCGCGCGATGCCGGTCGAGCTGAACGAGGAGGCCCTCCGTCGGGCGCTGCGCTCGGCCGGGCTGCCCGATGGGGGCGTCCGGTGGGACGCGCTGACCGAATCGACGAACGCGACCGCCCTGGCCATGGCCCGCGAGGGGGCGCCCGAGTGGACGCTGGTGGCGGCCGGTCACCAGTTCGCCGGGCGGGGGCGCCTCGGCCGGACGTGGGAGTCGGCGCCGGGCGACTCGCTGTTGTTCTCGGTGGTGCTGCGGCCGGAGCTGCCCCCCGATCGGGCCGTGTTGCTCACGCTCCTCGCGGGGGCAGCCATGGCGCTGTCGTGCCGGGTGGCCGGCGTCCAGGACATCGACTGCAAGTGGCCGAACGACCTGCTGCTCGGCGGGGCGAAGGTCGGGGGGATCCTCGCGGAGGCGGCCGTCGCGGGCGGCCGCATCGAGCACGTCGTGATCGGGGTCGGCGTGAACCTCGCCGGGCCGCCCCCGGGCGTCGAGGGCGCGGCCGGGCTGGGCGGCCTCGAGGCCGAGCCCCTGCTCGCCGGGTTCCTCGGCGGGATCGGTGAGCCGATCGACCCGGCCTCCTTCACGACGAAAACCCTCGCGCGCTACCGGCCGCTGTGCGGAACGCTCGGCCGTCGGGTCCGGGCGACGACCACCGATGGGCGTGCCGTCGAGGGAACGGCGGTGGACGTCGACGACGACGGCGCGCTCGTCGTGGAGGCGGCGGCGGGGCGTTCGACAGTCGGGTTCGGCGAAGTCGAACACCTGCGCTGACGTCGCTGCCCGGGCCATCGCCGAGTAGGCGGAGAGCATCCGATCCACGTCCTCGTGCCCGGCGCGTCCGCACGAGGGGCACGTCCTCATCAGCGGCTGCGTATCCGACGCGGGCGCGGGCCCTCACCCCGTCGCCCCGTGCGCATCACGCACGGGGCGCTTGCCCGACCCCCCCACGCGCGCTACGGTCCGCGACATGGCATTCCCGAAGCGACTGCTCACCAAAGACGAGAGCATCATCCTCGACCTCCGCCCGCACTGGATCGCGCTGGTCGGGCCCGTCGTGGTCACCGTGCTGGTGCTCGCGGCCTGGGGATTCATCCTCACCAACCTTCCGCGCAACAAGTTCCTCCACCCGCTTCTCTTCTGGGGCTCGCTGGCGATCGGGCTGTTCATCCTCATCTGGTACTGCCTGCGAACGCTGATCAAGTGGGCGACCGCGCACTTCGTCGTGACGAACGAGCGCGTGATCCACCGCCAGGGCCTGATCTCGAAGACCTCGATGGAGATCCCGCTCGACCGCATCCAGAACGTGCGGTTCCACCAGGGGGTGTTCGAGCGGATGATCGGGGCCGGCGACATCATCCTCGAGTCCGCCGGCGAGCAGGGAACGAACACGTTCAGCGACATCCGTCACCCCGAGCAGACGCAGAAGACGATCTACGAGCACGCCGAGGAGTTCTCGCGGCGGATGCAGGGCGCTGCTCAGGCGGCGGCGCCGTCGATGACGCAGGAGCTGCAGCGCCTGGCCGACCTCCGCGACCGCGGCGCGATCACCGAGGAGGAGTTCCAGGCGCAGAAGGCCAAGCTCCTCGGGAGCGGCTAGCCTCTCGCCGCGAAGGGAGGCCG
>DATLUW010000547.1:0-2801 GCA_035577825.1 Actinomycetota bacterium
CTCTTCCCCGGGATCACGTCCGTGACGGTCGCGTCCGCCGACTGATGGCCGAGCTGCACCTCCCGCCAATCCTGCCGCCCCTCTTCCCCGGCCTTCCGCGCGAGCTCGAACTCGAGGCGGCGACCGTCGACGAGGCAATCGACCGGCTGGACGAGCGGTGGCCGGGGATGCGCGACCGCCTCGTCGAGCCCGGCCCGAAGCTGCGCCCACACATCAACGTCTACGTCGACCACGAGCGAGGCGGGCTCGACACCGTGCTCGAGCCCGCCTCGCGGGTCGACGTGATCGCGGCGATCAGCGGCGGGTAGTCAGCGCGGCTCGATCGTGAAGCCGAGCTGCTCGAGCACCCTGACCGCACCGCTCTTCCCGCCCTCGAAGTCGGCCGACGCGAGGCGCTCTCCCGTGGCGAGCTCGTAGGCCGTGCCGAGGATCGCCTTGGGCGGGTAGCGGCGTTTCTCCCAGACCAGGTCGTAGGTCGTGGTCGGAGCGAACCCGTGCTCGGAGAAGAACTGCTCCGGCCCCTGTCGGTCGTACTCCTCGATCGCACGCACGACGTCCGCGTCGGTCACGTGTTCCCACGCAATGGAACGGGTCATCTCGTCCCCCAGATTCGTGGAGCTCAGAGTGTACGGGGCTGCGGTCTCTGCGACCTGGGTGGAGAGGCGGCGTGCTTCGCGAATCTGGTCTGCCCAGACTGCGGCGTCGTCCTCGACGGCAGCCTTCACCGTCCCGGCTGTGCGTTGAACTCAGTGCCAGACACCGAAACGAAACTGTGACGGCCTTTCCTCAGCAAACGCGTCTTGGACGAGCTTCGGGCCGTCTCCGCGGTGTCAGGCACCGTGAGCGCCTTCGAAGCCGCCGGACAGGCGTCGGCATGTTCGGATGTGCCAGTACGCGGAACGTCGCTGAAATCGTCCAACCTAAGAATCGAACACGCGAAGTGCCGCTCGGAGCGTCAGTGGGCCTGGCTGTTCCGCCGCCTGGGCCCGGGGCGAGATCTGGCGCGCGAGCACACGCGATCCGCGAACCAGCTGGAGGCTCGCCACCCGACGGCCTCGGATTTGATGCCTCGGGACCAGGTAGTAGTGGAGGGCTCCTGGGCCTGAGGGTTTCCCGGAAGGGATCAGCTTGATCCGCTGCCGGCTGCCGTCGGCGAAGACGGCGAAGAGTTTTGTGCCGCGACGTGCGAACGTGCTTCCGGCGACGACCAGGTAGGAGCCGCTGTGCCCGACCCGCACGAGCCCGACTCGCAGCGTGTGCGGGTCGTCGACTCGTGAGTGGCCGTCGACTCTTCCGTCCCTGCTGACACCGAACAGCCGCCAGGAGCCGTCGCGCCTCACCGATGCGAAGATGGTCGCTCCGGCGAGCTGCCCCACGACGATGCGTGACGTGTGACGCAGATCGGACACCGGTTCACGGCCGGGGACGTCCAGCGGCGTGGGCCGGAAGAGGAAGACGAGGACGTCGAGCGGCTTGTTCTTCACTGGACACCAGAACCGGTTCGCCGCCACGTCGGGGAAGCGCTTCACGACCCAGGTCTCGCTCAGGATCTGACCGGTGGGCTTGATGGTTTCGCCGTAGATCCGGTCGCCGATGGCGTAGTGGGTTCGCGGGTCGAGCGCAATCCATTCGCCGTAGCGAGGAGCCGGTGCAAAGGTGTTCTGGAGCCTTCCGAGCCAAATCACCTGCCGGCCGTGAAAACTGCCGAGGCCGGGACGCCGGACGAACTTGGTCGTGTCGACCGGCCAATAACGCTCGAGCAGCGACATCGAGGTTGCGCAGTACGGAACACACCTGCTCGTCTCGTCAATCGTTTGTGTCAGGTTTCGCTTGCCCGTCCGGCCGACAAGGGGAAGGGTGAGGCGACCCCGCATACGGGCGAGGCCCTGCTCACGATCGAACCAGACCTCGACGCGCTCCGAGGCCTTCCGCACGGGATGGCCGCTAACCCCGCCTCCAAACGACGTCGCCACCAGTGCGTGCTGGATGTCGCCGCGCGCCTTCACGAGGTGATAGCCGGGCGGCGCCGGGGGAGCGGGGATCCCCCCGCTCCCGCCGGTTAGCGCCAGCCCGCCCCAGATCCCGGCGCCGGCCACGAGGGCCAGCACGCCCGTGTACGCCCATCGCCGCTGACGGGCGCGTCGACGTGCCTCCTTGATCAACGCGTGGAGGTCGTAGGTCGCGGTCGACATCAGATAAAGCTATTGTGAATAGCACCATGCTTGAGGTCAAGATCGATCGCAGCGAACCGCTCGAACTGCACGAGCAGGTGGCCGCCGAGCTTCGGCGAGCGATCGGTGACGGAGAAGCGGGCCCAGGCGAGCGCTTGCCGCCGGCGCGCGATCTGGCGGCGGTGCTCGGCGTGAACCGGAACACCGTCCTCCGTGCCTTGCGGCTCCTGCGCGACGAAGGGCTGCTCGAGTTTCGACGTGGTCGTGGGATCACCGTGGCCGGCACGAAGGAACAGGGAGCGGTTCTCGCGCGGGCGAGGGAGCTCGTTGCGTTTGCTCGCCAGCAGGGCTATCGGCGCGAGGAGCTGATTCAGATCATCGAAACCCTCGGCGACTGACAGCGGCGCCTCGGGTGGCGGCGGGCCGCGTCTACGCCGAATCGAGCGCCGGCTGCTCGGTCGAGCGTGGCTCGCGCACGAACAGGGCCTTCCTCGCGAACGTCGGCATCCACCAGTTCCACTTGCCGAACAGGCGCATCAGCGAGGGCACGAGCAGACACCGGATCACCGTCGCGTCGAAGATGATCCCGGCGGCGAGGCCGATGCCGAACTGCTTGATGTCGACGCCCGG
>DATLUW010000548.1:0-3342 GCA_035577825.1 Actinomycetota bacterium
ATACGCAGTTCCGGGACGCTGCGCGGTTTCCGCGACGGCGGGTTGACGCTCCCGGCCCCCCACCCGCGACGCTGCGCCGATCCCATGGAGCGGTCTTCACCACCCGACGTCCGTCGCGCGGGGCCGGCCGACGAGCCGGCCCTGGCCGGCCTGCTCACGGCCTTCTTCGCCGACGAGGGATTCACGCTGCCGCCCGGCGGCCTCTCCGAGCGCGTCCGGACCTACCTGGCGACCGACGGGAACGCGATGTTCCTCGCCCGCGTGGACGCCGACGACGTGGGGGTCGTGACGATCGCGGCCGGCTACTCGCTCGAATACGGGTGGTACGCCGAGATCGAGGACCTGTTCGTCGTCCCGGAGCACCGCGGCCGCGGCATGGGGCGGGACCTGGTGGAGGCAGCATGCGCGCACGCGGCGGCGGCCGGCTGCTCGGCGGTGCTGGTCACCGTCACGCCCGAGGGCCAGGAACGCCACGACCTGGTCGGGCTGTATCGGCGGCTGGGGTTCGTCGACGAGGGCCGCCGCCTGCTCGAACGCCGCCTCGACGGAGCGGGCTGATGGCGCGTCAGATCGAGCGCGGCTGGCGTCCCGTACCCTGACGGGCATGCCGATTCCAGACGGGTACGTGCTGCGCGCGCCGACGCCGGACGACCGGCCGGCGGTGGCCGCCGTGTTGATCGCCGACGAGCTCGACGACGTCGGGCAGTCCACGCTGGGCGAGGCATTCGTCGAGGCCGAATGGACACGGGCCGGGTTCGACCCCGCCGTGGACGCGTGGGTCGTCGCCGACGCGGATGGATCCATCGTCGGGTATTCGCAGGTGCGGCTCGACTCGCCCGAGCTGGCGCAGTCCTGGGGCGTCGTGCACCCGGAGCATCGGGGCCGCGGTATCGGCTCGGCGCTGATCGGCCGGATCGAGGATCACGCTCGCGAGCTCGCCGACCCCCGGCCGTCCCGCCTCCGCCACGCGACCAACGCGAACGACCGGGGCATCTCGGCCATCCTCGCCGGGCGGGGGTTCGAGCCGGTCCGCCACTTCTGGCACATGGTCATCGAGCTCGACGGTGCGCCGGATCCGGGCCCGCCGCTCGACGGGATCGAGGTCGGCGGCGTCGCGGGGGACGACGACGTCCGGGCCGTGCAGCGCGTCCTCGCGGCCGCCTTCGCCGAGGACTGGGACTACCACCCGGACGACTTCGACCGGTGGGCCGCTGAGCAGGCGACGGATCCCGGGGAGATCGGGACGCTGTGGGTCCTCGCCAAGGAGGACGGGGCCGCCGTCGGCGCCCTCACGGCGAGCAACGGCCCCGAGCGGGGATGGGTCGACGAGCTGGGGGTCATGGCCTCCCACCGCCGGCGCGGGGTCGGGGCGGGGATGCTGCGGCGCGCGTTCGCCGCGTTCGCCGAGGCGGGACAGCGCGAGGTGGCCGTCAGCGTCGACTCCGCCAACCCGACCGGCGCGACCGGCTTGTACGAACGGGTCGGGATGAGAGTCGTCAAGGGCTGGGACCAGTGGGAGCGCCGGCTCGACCCGGCGTGAGCCTCGAGCGACTCAGCAGACCCGGGCGTCGGCCTGGCCGTGCTTCGGCACCACGACGAACGGGATCTCGCCCGGCTTGATCATGCCGAGGCACTCCCGTGCGAGCTGTTCGAGGTAGGCCGGATTCTTCAGCTGCGCGATCCGGTGATCGAGGGCGCTGTTCTGCTGCTGCAGCGAATGCACCTGCTGGTCGAGGATCGAGATCTTCGAGCGCTCGTTGAGGTAGGCCCGCAGGGGGTACGTCGCGGCGAACAGCAGCGCCCCCACCACCACCAGCAGCACGAGCGCCCGCCCGGTGATGCGGCGGCGGCGCCCCGCCTCGGCTCGCGCGGCCGCGGTCGTGGTGGTCGTCGCGCTCACGCGGGGCTCCTCACGTCCGGCTCCGGCGGATCGCGTCGGCGCCCGCGTAGCGGGCGCTCTCACCCAGCTCCTCCTCGATCCGGAGCAGCTGGTTGTACTTCGCGGTCCGTTCGCCCCGCGACGGCGCGCCCGTCTTGATCTGGCCGGCGTTCGTCGCCACGGCGAGGTCGGCGATCGTCGTGTCCTCGGTCTCGCCGCTGCGGTGCGAGACGACCACGCCGTACGCGCCCTCCTTCGCCATCGCGATCACGTCGAGCGTCTCGGTGAGCGACCCGATCTGGTTCACCTTGACGAGGATCGCGGTGCCGACCCGTTCGTCGAATCCGCGGCGCAGGCGCTCCGGGTTCGTGACGAACAGGTCGTCGCCCACGATCTGGACGCGGTCGCCGATCGCCTCGGTCAGCGCGCGCCACCCGTCCCAGTCGTCCTCGGCGAGCGGGTCCTCGAGGGAAACGATCGGGTAGTCGCCGACCAGGGCCGCCCAGTACGCGACCATGTCGCCGCTCGACCGATCCGCGCCTTCCAGCCGGTACGTGCCGTCCCCGTACAGCTCGGACATCGCGGGGTCCATGGCGAACGACACCTCGTCCCCGGCCTGGAGCCCAACCGTCCCGATCGCCGCCGTCAGCAGGTCGAGGGCCTCGCGCGCCGTCGCGACGGGCGGCGCGAACCCGCCCTCGTCGCCCACGCCGCTCGCCATGCCCTTGTCCTTCAGCTCCTTCGCGAGCGCGTGGAAGATCTCCGCGCCCCACCGCAGCCCCTCGGAGAACGAGGCCGCCCCGTGGGGCACGAGCATGAACTCCTGCATCTCGAGCTCGTTCGTGGCGTGCACGCCGCCGTTCACGACGTTCATCAGCGGCACCGGCAGCAGATGCGCGTTGGGGCCGCCGAGGTATCGATACAGCGGCAGCCCCACCGACTCGGCCGCCGCGTGCGCGACCGCCAGAGAGGCGCCGAGGATCGCGTTCGCGCCGAGCCTGGACTTGTTCGCCGTGCCGTCGAGGTCGAGCAGGATGCGGTCGATCTCGCGCTGCTCGAGGGCCTCCTCGCCGGTGATCGCCGGTCCGATCGTGTCGATCACGTTGCCGACCGCGGTGAGGACGCCCTTCCCCCCGAAGCGGCGGTCGTCCCCGTCGCGGAGCTCGACGGCCTCGTGCGCGCCCGTGGACGCACCCGACGGCACCGCCGCGCGGCCGCTCGAGCCATCGTCGCAGATGACCTCGACCTCGACGGTGGGGTTGCCGCGCGAGTCGAGGACCTCGCGCGCCCAGACGGACACGATCTCCGGCATCGGTCCGGCGATTCTAGACCCCGAATCGCGACGAACCCGGCAACAACCACTCCAGCAACATCTGCTCGGCTTGCTACGAGGACACGTCGCGCCGCACGAACGCCCCGACGGCGGCCCCCAGGAAGACGGCCGTGTACAGGGCGAACGTGAG
>DATLUW010000549.1:0-19093 GCA_035577825.1 Actinomycetota bacterium
ACAGCCGAACGCGAGCTCATGAAGCTCGACCCCTGGAGCTTCCGCGTCATGCCCGGCGACGGGGTCGGGTGCGACCGCCTGGTGCTCGGGACGACGGGCGCCTTCGCGGTGGTGTTCGCGGGCGACGGGGTCCCAACGGGCCGCGTCCCGGGGCGACGCCGCGCCAAGAAGGCCGCCCGCAGGCTGAGGTCCCACCTCGGCTCGCTCGGCGCCCGCGTCGAGACGATTGGGATCGTGTGTCCGCGAACCGACTCCGTGTTCGCCCCGCGGAGCGTCCGCGGCGTGAAGGTGATCCCGCCGGCGCTGCTCGCCCGCGAGATCTCCGGACGCAGCCGCGCCGCGATGCCCCACCAGATCAAGCGCGCCGCCGACGAGCTGGCCCGCTCGATCGACCGCTTCCGGTAGCCCGGCTCGACTTCCGCTAGCGATTCCGGATCGGGGCGTGGAACCCGCCCTTCACCCGCCGCTCGTCGCCGCAGCCCATCGCACCGCTGTACACCCAATTTCCGTGCGCCCCGCTCCGGTACACGGAAGTTCGGACGATGTTGCGGCCGTCCCGCACGAGGACGAACTGGGGTTGCTGCTCGTCGGGGTACCCAACGCGCTCGATCTCATCGCCGGGGATCGCATAGCGATCGAGCGCTTTGCGGGCTGCCTCCTCCTGGGTCGGCCACCCAGCGCCCTCGATCCAGTCCACGTTCGATCCGAACCCGAGCTTGGAGTTGCACTCGAGCTCGCTCGAGACCCAGTAGCCCAGCGGGTCGACGACGTGGAGCGTCGAGGCGGGCACCGTCGAGGGCTCGCTCACTGAATCCGGAACGCACTTCACGTGGTAGTCGCCGGGCGCGAGCGGCCAGAACCTTCCGCCCTGCGGGTACTCCACCGCATGCTCGCCCGGCGGCGAATTCGAACCGCCCGTGTCGTATTGGAAGCTCATCGCCTCGCCGGTCGTGTTGTCCACGACGATGAAGATTCCGGCCGGGCCCGCTGCCACGCTGAACTCTGTCGGGAGCGTGGCCGAGCCGTCGCACCGGAACCACGCTTCCGACGAGGAGGTGGGGTGGGTCGTCGCCGGAGGAGCGCTCGTCGATGGCGGGGTGACGCTCGTGGACGGCGGCACGACCTGGATGCCGTCGTTCGGCCGAGGGTGGCCGAGCAGCATCAGGGCGTACACGGACGCGCCGCTGACTACGAGCGCGACGATCACGGTGACCGCGGTCATCGCCGTTCGCGTGCGGTGGTGCCGGGAGGCCCGGCGCCCGGCCTCGGAGACGTCGAGCGGCCAGGCGGGCGCCGACTCGAGCTCGCCGCGCAGTTCGGTTCGAAGGTCGTCGTCGTTCACGTCGTTCGCTCCATGGTCTGCCGGGCCAGCGACGCCCGGGCCTTGAACAGGTGCGCCTTCACCGCGCCCTCGCTGCACCCCATCGCGGACGCGACCTGGGCCACGGGCAGGTCGAGGGCGTAGTGGAGGACCGTCGCCTCGCGCTGGCGGCGGGGGAGCCGGCCGACCGCCGTCCACAGGTCGGTTCGCCCGGCCACGTCGACCTCGGCCGCCGCGACGTCTGGGAGCGGGCCGGGCGGACGCCGTCTCCGGCTCCGCCGAACCACGTTGATCGCCGTTCGCATCACCCAGCCACCCGCCCACTCCACGTTCCGCAGCCGGTCCCATCGCTCCAAGGCCCGGGCGAACGCCTCCTGCGTCGCGTCCTCGGCCGCCGGACGGTCGCGCGCCAGCAGGAAGCAGGCCCGCAGCACGGTCGGGTGTTCGTGTTCGTAGAACTCGCGGAAGTCCTCCGAGACCCGCACGCCCGAATGCTCGTCCTTCCTCCCTGTCGGCGTCGACCCGCCCATACAAGCCGGTAGGACGCCCCGAGGTTTACCCGGGGTCCAGGGAACGGTCCGCGGTTGGCAGGTGTACAAGGAGTGGAGGCTCGCGACGGTCCGGTTGCGGGCAGGCGGGAACGGTTCCGTGAACAGGGCAGCTCCGAGCAGCATCCTCCGAGGTTGCTCCCTCGCGCTCGCCGTGGTGATGACCCTCGTGGGCTGCACCTCCTCGGCCGGTTCGGCCATCCCCGGATCGGGGCCACCCGGCACACGGACCGGCGACTCCGCGGCGCCGGCCGCCACCTCGGGGCCGCCCGCCGTCTCCCCGACCCCGCCAGCGGCAACGACGCCGGCCCCGACGCCGGCCCGCGTCACGATGGCCGACGCGAAGAGCTGCCCGGTGACCATGCCGCACGGGCGCGCGCCGATGGCCGGGACGTTCGGCAATGGCCAGCTCCGGGTCGGCGGCCTGTGGCCGCGCGGCGTGATCGCGGCCGGCCCCGCGTACGTCGATGCTCGTGGGCGCGTCCGGATGAAGTTCCCGTGGTGGCGCATAGTCACGGGCCGCCTCCAGTTGTCCGGCCATCGGATCGACGCCCCCGCGCCACCGCTGCTCCCCGACGTTCCCACCGGGTACGGGCCGACCGGGTTCCAGGCGACCTCCGTGACCTTCCCCACGCCGGGGTGCTGGCGGGTCACCGGGAGGGCGGGCCCGGCCAGCCTGTCGTTTGTGACGTTCGTCATCGAACGGCGGCCGCCGAACGCGTAGCGCTCCCGCGCGGCCGCCAAAGCCGGCACCGGGGAAAGCGCGGACCTGACGTAGGCTGGCCGAGGCATGCGGTTCCGGTACTCGCAGTGGGACGACACGCAGGATCCGTTCGGTCCGGATGTCGCGGCCGGCGACCTGCTTGACGCGATGTCCGAGGAGCTGCTCTCCGGTGACGGGGCGGAGTTCGCCATGCGGCGCCTGCTGCGGCGGGGCATCCGCGGCCGATTCAACGGCCTCGACTCGCTGCGCGCCCGCCTCCGCCGGCAGCGCCGCGAGGAGCAGGACCGCCTCAACCTCGCCGGCCCGCTGGAGGAGGTCCACCGCAGGCTCGAGGAGATCCTCGAACGCGAACGCACCACCCTGAGCTTCGACCCATCCGACGACGCCCGCATGCGCGAGTCGTTCCTCGACGCCCTGCCGCCCGACGCGCCCGGCAAGATCGGCGAGCTCCGCGACTACCGGTTCACCGACCAGCAGGCCCAGCGCGAGTTCGACGAGCTCATGGAGTTCCTGAAGAACGAGGTCCTGAACTCCTACTTCAAGACCATGACCCAGGGCATGCAGAACATGTCCCCCGAGGAGATGCAGGCCCTGAAGGACATGCTCGCCGAGCTCAACCAGATGATCGAGGCCCGAGAACAGGGCGAGCCATACGACTTCGACGGGTTCATGCAGCGTCACGGGCGGTTCTTCCCGGGGAACCCGCAGACGCTCGAGCAGCTGCTCGAGCAGATGGCCCAGCGTATGGCGGCCATGTCCCGGCTGCTCGCGTCGATGTCGCCCGAGCAGCGAGCGGAGCTCCGGGGCCTGATGGAGCAGATGCTCCAGGACATGGACCTCGCGTTCGAAGCCGACCGTCTGGCGCAGAACCTCGAGGGGATGTTCCCGAGCATGCCGTGGGACCAGCAGGTCATGGGCGACGGCGACGAGGCCATGCCGATGTCCGCCGCGATCGACGCCCTCGAGCGCATGCATGACTACGAGGACCTCGACCGTTCGATGAAGGGCGACTACGCGGGCGCCGCGCTCGAGGACGTGGACGAGGACGCGCTGCGGAGGACGCTCGGCCAGGACGCCGTCCGCGACCTCCAGCGCCTGAAGCAGATCGAACGGGCCCTCGAGCAGGCCGGTCTGGTCAGCCGCAAGGACGGCCGGCTGGAGGTCACGCCCCGCGGCGCCCGCAAGCTCGGCGAGCGCGCGCTGGTGAAGCTGTTCGAACACCTCCGCAAGGACCGCGAGGCGATGCACGAGGCCCGCGACGCCGGCGGGCAGGCCGAGCCGACCGGCGCGACCCGGCAGTGGCGGTTCGGCGACACCGGCCAGATTGCCGTGCAGCGCAGCGTGTTCAACGCGGTGGTCCGGGGCGGGCCCGGCCGCGCGCCGATGCTGACGCCCGACGACTTCGAGCTGGTCGAGGCCGAGACGCGAACCGAGACCGCGACCGCGCTGCTGCTCGACCTGTCGTTCTCGATGCCGCTGCGCGGGCACTTCGTGCCGGCCAAGCGGATGGCGCTCGCGCTGCACGCGCTGATCGAGGGGCGGTACCCGCACGACACGCTGTACCTGATCGGGTTCAGCGACCTGGCCCGCCGGATGCGCCCCGAGGACCTCACGGCCACCGGCTGGGAGCGCGTCTACGGCACGAACATGCACCACGCGTTCAACCTGGCGGGGCGCCTGCTGGCGAACCATCCGCGTGCCACCCGCCAGGTCATCATGGTCACCGACGGCGAGCCGACCGCACACCTGCTCCGGAACGGCCAGGCCTTCTTCAACTGGCCGCCCGAGCCCGAAACGATCCGCCTGACGCTGCAGGAGGCCATGCGCCTCGCGCGCTCCGGCGTGACGCTGAACGTGTTCATGCTGGAGGACTCGCCCGGGCTCGCCCGCTTCATGGAACGGCTCGCGCGGCTCACGGCCGGGCGGGTGTTCCTGATGAACGGCGAAGCGCTCGGCGACTTCATCGTTCGCGACTACGTCGCCCGGCGGGCCTCGTAGCCCCGGCCATGGACCTGCCCGATCCCCGCCGCTGGTTCTCCGACGACGAGATCGAACGCGCCCGCCGGTACCACCGTCCCGGGTACATCCGGGCCGTGATCGGCGCGGTCGTGTCGTTCGCCTACCTGGCCGTGCTGGCGTTCACCGACCTGGGCGACGCGATCGCCGATGCGGTCGGGGCGGCCGTGGTGGACGTGGCGTTCGTCGTGGTCGGCGCGTCCATCCTCGGGCTGCCGCTCCGCGCGTGGGGGTTCGCGCACGAGCGGCGGTGGGGGTTCGCGAAGCAGTCCTGGCGGGGATGGTTCGGGGACTGGGCGAAGGGCGTCGCGATCGGGCTGGTCGTCACCAGCGGCATCCTGATCGGCTACCTGACGCTGGCGGACGCCATGCCGGACTCCTGGGTCTGGGTGGCGGCGCCGCTCGCGGCCGGCGTGGTGTTCGTGCTGTCGTTCCTCGCGCCGGTGGTGTTCGAGCCGCTGTTCAACCATTTCGACCCGCTCGACGACGCCGAGCTGGCCGGCTCGCTGCGGGCGCTCTCGGTGCAGGCCGGCGTGCCGGTGCGCGACGTGCTGGTGGCCGACGCCAGCAAGCGGACGACCAAGGAGAACGCCTACGTGAGCGGTCTCGGGGCCACCCGGCGCGTGGTCGTCTACGACACGCTGCTCGGCAGGGGCTCGGCGCAGGACGTCCGGCTGGTGGTCGCGCACGAGCTCGGCCACCGCCGCGACGGCCACGTGCTGAAGGGAACGCTCACCGCCGCGCTCGGGGCGGTCGTCGTGGCGGTGCTGGTGTTCGTCCTGCTGGGGTCGGACGCGGTGCTGCGGGCGATCGGCGCGACCGGGCCGGGCGACCCCCGCGTGGTGCCGTTCGTGCTGCTGGTGGCCGGCGCGGCGGGGGCGCTCAGCGACCCGCTGGGCATGGCGATCAGCCGGCGCTGGGAGCGGGCGGCCGACCGCGCCTCGATCGAGCTGACCGGCGACCGGGACGGGTTCGCCGCGATGGAGCACGACCTGTCGATCGCCAACATGTCGGAGCTGGCGCCGTCGCGGCCGGCCTACCTGCTCACGTTCAGCCACCCGGCGCCGGCCGAGCGGATCGCCGCCGCGCTCGAGGGGGGTGCAATCGCGGGCGAAGTGCGGTCCAATGTCGGACCGACGGCAGGAATGTGAACGGAATCTGAACGCTCTCTGAACATCGTGCCGTGTTTCGGCGGTCGGTGCCTTCCATTTCCGCCCGTCATCGCTACATTCTGCAGGTCCACAAGGGGGAGGCACGCCAACAGACATGCGAAGGACGATCGGGATCGCCCTCGCTGCCGTGCTCGCGGTCGGCGTGATCGTTGCCATCATCGTCTCCGCCGCGGGCGGCGGGGGCAGCAAGCCGACCGACGCCGCGCTCGTCACCGTCCGCGGCGTCATCGGCTCGGAGAAGCAGCCGTTCTTCGCCGATCGTCGGGTTCAGGCCGAGTTCGCGAAGCACGGCCTCCGGGTCCAGGTCGACACGGCCGGCTCGCGCGCGATCGCCACCACGGTCGACCTGAACCAGTACGACTTCGCGTTCCCCTCGGGCGTGCCGGCCGCGGCCGCCATCAAGGCGAAGGCGAAGGCGGCGACCACCTACAACGTCTTTTACACGCCGATGGTCATCGCGAGCTGGCGGGACATCACGACGATCCTCGAGCAGGCGGGGGTCGCCAAGAACGAGGGCTCCTACGACACGTTCGACGTGGCGAAGTTCCTCGAGCTCGTCAAGGCGAACACGCGGTGGACGGACCTGAAGGGCTCGGTGGCCTACCCGGCCAACAAGAGCGTGCTCATCACGTCCACCGACGTCCGCACGTCGAACTCCGCCGCGAACTACCTCTCCATCGCCTCGTACGTTGCCAACGGCGACAACGTCGTCCAGAGCAACTCGGACGGCGACAAGGTCGTCCCGGACGTCGCGCCGCTGTTCCTCCGGCAGGGGTTCACCGCCGCCTCGTCGGAGGAGCCGTTCGCGGACTACCTGACGATCGGCAAGGGCACGGCGCCGATCGTGTTCATCTACGAGGCCCAGTTCCTGCAGCACGTCTTCGCGGACGACGGCGCGATCACGAACGACATGCGCCTGCTGTACCCCGACCCCGACGTGTACTCGAAGCACGTCGTCGTGCCGCTCGACCCCAACGGCGACAAGGTCGGGCGCCTGCTGCTCACCGACCCCGTGCTCCAGCAGCTCGCCGCGGACTACGGGTTCCGGACGAACAACCCCGCGCCGTTCAACAAGCTCGTGCAGCAGCACCACGCGAACATCGCACCGACGATCGTCGACCTGATCGAACCCCCCAGCTACGAGGCGCTCGAGCACATGATCGAGCAGATCGAACGCCTCTACGCCCAGGTCCAAGGAGGAGCGACGCCATGAGCACGAACGAGACCACCGGCGGCCTCGAGCTCCCGGCACCGCCCGCAGCCCCCGACGCCCCCGCGCCCGGAGCCGGCGCCGGAACCCAGTTGCAGCAGCAGCTCCCGCCGCCCGCTGCGGCGGCCACCGCGCCCGCGCTCACGCTCGTGCCCCCGGAACCCGTCACGATCGTGCCCCAGAACCAGGTCGCGGGCATGGTCCCGCTCGACGACGCGACCCAGCAGCGGCTCGACCAGATGGTCGACCAGTTCGTCTCCGGGGCCACGGACCTCGACGCCCACTCGCCGGAGTTCCAGCAGAAGTCCGACTCGCTCCGCGCGATGGGCGACAAGGAGATCCGCGACTCGGCGGAGGTCTCGAACCGGCTGCTCGACAAGCCGGTCGCGTCGATGGGGAGCGGCATCTTCAACAAGGACGCCCCCGTGGCGAAGTCGCTGATCGACCTCCGCCAGACGATCGAGGACCTCGACCCCGAGAAGCAGGGCATGCTCTCGAAGCACAAGCTGTTCGGGATCATCCCGTTCGGCGACCACCTCCGGGACTACTTCGACAAGTACAAGTCGTCGCAGAGCCACATCGACGCGATCCTGCGGTCGCTGTACGACGGGCAGGACGAGCTGCGGCAGGACAACGCCTCGGTCGAACAGGAGAAGGTGAACCTGTGGTCGACCATGCAGCGGCTGAACCAGTACCTGTACCTCGCCCAGCACATCGATGCGGCGCTCGAGGCGAAGATCCAGACGATCGAGGCCTCCGACCCCGACAAGGGGAAGACCCTCCGCGAGGACCTGCTGTTCCCCGCGCGGCAGAAGGTGCAGGACATCCTCACGCAGCTCGCGGTGAGCGCGCAGGGCTACCTGGCACTCGACCTCATCCGCAAGAACAACGTCGAGCTCATCAAGGGCGTCGACCGGGCGACCACCACCACGGTGTCGGCCCTCCGGACGGCCGTGATCGTGGCGCAGGCCCTGGCGAACCAGAAGCTCGTGCTCGACCAGATCAGCGCGCTCAACACGACGACCGGCAACATCATCGAGTCGACCTCGGAGATGCTGAAGGACCAGACCGCCGAGGTGAACGAGCAGGCCTCGTCCTCGACGATCGAGGTCGAGAAGCTCCAGGCCGCGTTCAACAACATCTACGCGACGATGGACGCCATCGACGGGTTCAAGCTCCAGGCGCTCGACACGATGAAGCAGACCGTGTCGTCGCTGGAAACGGAGGTCGGCAAGGCGCAGCAGTACCTCGACCGCGCCCACCAGGACGCGCCGAAGGAGACCACACTGGCCGATCTCACCGTCCCGGCCGACATGTCCTGACCCGACGATGACCACGCGCCCCCGACGCTCGCGGCCCTCCGTCGCTGCGCTCTGCGCTGCCGTCGCGTTCGTGCTGGCGACCACCGGCATGGTCGCGTGCGGCGGTGGGGGCGGCGGCGAAAACCCCGCGGACACGCTGACGGTCCTCGCCGGGTCGGAGATCAAGGACCTCGAGCCGCTCCTGCCCAAGCTCGAGGACCAGACCGGTGTGCACCTGCAGCTCGACTTCTCGGGCTCGATCGACGGCGCGCAGTCGATCCTGAACGGCAACCCGGCCGACGCGGCGTGGTTTTCGCTCGGGAACTACCTGACGCTCGCCCAGGGCGACGAGCACAAGGTCCTCGACTCGACGCGGATCATGCTGTCGCCGGTCGTCATCGGGGTGAAGCAGTCGGTGGCACGGAAGTTCGGGTGGGAGAACAACCCGAACGTCACGTGGCAGGACATCGCCGAGAAGGCCAAGGCCGGGCAGTTCCGCTACGCGATGACCAACCCGGCGGCGTCGAACAGCGGCTTCTCCGCGCTGGTCGGCGTGGCGTCGGCGTTCGCCGGGACGGGGAACGCGCTCACCGAGAACGACATCCACGTCGACCAGCTGAAGCAGTTCTTCGCGGGGCAGCGGGTGACGGCGGGCTCGTCGGGGTTCCTCGCCGACAGCTTCGTTCGGTCGCAGAGCTCGCTCGACGGGATGATCAACTACGAGTCCATCCTGCTGGAGCTCAACAAGTCGGGGCAGCTCAACGAGCCGCTCGACCTCATCTACCCGAAGGACGGCATCATCACGGCCGACTACCCGCTGATGCTGCTGAACTCCGCCAAGCGGAGCCTGTACCAGAAGACCGTGAACTTCTTCCTGCAGCCGGCGCAGCAGCAGTGGATCATGCAGAACACCGACCGCCGGCCGGTCATCCCGCAGGTGAAGCCGGACTCGCGGTTCACCAGGCAGGTGCTGGTCGAGCTGCAGTTCCCGTCGACGCTCACGGTGATCAACGCGCTGCTCGAGGCGTACCTGAACGAGATCGCGCCGCCGTCGCACGCGATCTTCGTGCTGGACACGAGCGGGTCGATGAACGGATCCCGGCTGGAGGCGCTCCAGAGGGCGCTCACGGGGCTCACCGGGCTGGACTCGAGCCTCACCGGGAAGTTCGCGCAGTTCCGGGCCCGCGAGGACCTCACGTTCATCACGTTCAGCACGCGGGTCGGCTACGTGAAGAACTTCACCGTGGACACCACCGATCCGAACGGCCCGAGCCTCACCGCCGTTCGCGACTTCGTGAACGGCCTCACGGCCGGCGGGAACACGGCGATCTTCACCGCGCTCGACGAGGCATACCATCAGGCCGTGACGGCGCTCCATCAGGACCCCACCCGGCTGACCTCGATCGTGCTGATGACGGACGGCGAGAACAACTCGGGGCTGTCGTTCGACCGCTTCGTGAGCGACTACCGTTCGCTGGGGGCCGCGGCGCAGAACGTGCGGACCTTCCCGGTGCTGTTCGGCGACGCGGACCCGCAGGAGCTGCACGAGGTGGCGGACGAGACCGGCGGCGAGGTGTTCGACGGGCGCAGCGCGTCGCTGTCCGAGGTGTTCAAGGAGATCCGGGGGTTCCAGTAGTGGCGGACGGGCAGCCGGGCAGGGTCGGCGCGTACCTCGGCAGCACGAAGAACATCGCCGGGAGCGTGTTGGCCGGCGGCGGGCTGGTACTCGCGTTCACGGGGGTGCTGGCGTTCCCGCTCTGGCTGCCGGTGGTGGGCGCGCTGTACGGGATCGGGGCGCTCGTGGCGCCCCGCGGGCGGGCGAAGGACCTGGTGAGCGGGGGGTTCGACGCGGACCAGGTCGTCGAGTCGCTCGCCAACCTCCAGAAGGAGATGCGGGGCCGGGTCCCGTCGGACATCGAGGCCAAGGTCTCGAAGATCACGCTCGCGATCCAGTCGGTCCTGCCGAAGACCCGGCGGCTGTCGGGCGGGTCGCAGCACCTGTTCGTGCTGCAGCGAACCGCGACCGACTACCTGCCGACCACCGTGCACTCGTACCTCGACCTGCCGCGCGACTACGCGGAGACCCACCAGATCGAGGGCACCGGTGGGAAGACCGCGCACCAGCTGGTGAGCGAGCAGCTCGACGTGCTGGCCTCGCAGATGAACGACGTCGTGGACGCGGCGAACCGCGGGGACGTCGACGCGCTGCTGGCGCAGGGGCGGTTCCTGGACGAGAAGTTCGGCAAGCAGGGGCTGTCGATCGAAGGGCCGTCGCAGGCCGGCGCCGCCCAGCAGCCCACCGCGCAGCCCACCCAGAGCGCTCCGCCACCCGCGACCGAGCAGCGCCAGAAGAACCCCCCCATGTCGCAGCTCTAGTCCCTGCGAGCGCCTCCCGGCGTCAGCGAGGGGCCGGCTCGATCGGGAGGGTGAACCGGATTGTGGCGCCCCCGCCGGGTTCGTTCGCTGCGGTGATCGTGCCGCCGTGGGCTTGGACCAGGGTTCGGGCGATCGCGAGGCCGAGGCCCGAGCCGCCCGTGTCGGCAGCCTTCACGTACCGGTCGAACACGTCGGGGAGCTGTTCGGCGGGGATCCCAGGGCCGGTGTCGGTCACGGCGAACGCGACCCCGTGGTTCGCGCGCCGGGCGGCGATCGTGATCGAGCCACCGTGCGGCGTGTGCCGGACGGCGTTGGCGAGCAGATTCGAGAGCACCTCTCCGATGCGGAACGGATCGGCGTTCAGGTCGGGGAGTTCGTCCGGGACGGACGTTCGCAGCGAGACGCCCTTGTCGGCGGCCACGCCCGCGAAGGATGCGACCGCATCGTCGGCGAGGCGTCGGGCGGTGGTCGGCTCGCGGTGCAGGACGAGCTGGCCTGCTTCGGCCGTCGAGAGCGTCTGGAGGTCCTGGAGCAGGCGCGCCATGACCTTCGCCTCCTCGAGCAGCGTCGCGAGGTGCTGTCGGTCGGCGGGGTACAGGCCGTCGATCATGCCCTCGGTGTTGCCCTGGATCACCGCGAGCGGCGTGCGGAGCTCGTGCGCGACGTCGGCGAGCAGCGCGCGGCGTCGCTCCTCGTCCGAGCCCAGCCGTTCGGTCATCTGATTGAACGAACGAGCCAGCCGGCGCATCTCACCCGGCCCGCGCTCGGCCACCCGAACCGAGTAGTCACCCGATGCGACGCGGTCGGCCGCCGTCATGACGTCATCGACGGGGGCGGCCATTCGGCGGAGCCACCGAACGAACGCGATGAATCCCGCCAGGATCAGCACGCCGAACAGCGCGGCGAGCGGCACCAGCCCGTGGTGCGGCTTGACTCCGAACACATCGGTCAGCACCCCGACCGCGACCGCGCTCGTCAGGAACAGGATCAGGAAGAACGCGAGGAACACGAAGCCGATCCGTCGCCGAAAGTGCCGGGGCGCGTTTCGGCGCCAGGCCTCGCGATCGGTCGGCGGGAACGGCTCGTCGTCGGGCCACCACGGCGGGCGCCGCTGCGAGCCGCCGCTGCCGCGCATCCACGGCGGCCCGCCTCGACCTCCGCTTTCGTCAGGCATCGGCGAATCGGTAGCCGACGCCGTGCACGGTGAGCAGGTACCGCGGCCGGCCGGGTTCGGGTTCGATCTTCCGTCGGAGGTTCTTCACGTGGGCGTCGATCGCGCGTTCATACGACTCGAACGCCACGCCGTGCAGCGCTTCCAGTAGCTGCCCGCGCGTGAACACCCGCCCGGGCTCGCGCACCAGCGCGGCCAGCAGCTCGAACTCCGTCGGCGTGAGCTCGACCGGCCGCCCGGCGACCGTCACGCGCATGCGCGGGAGGTCGACCTCCACGTCGGCGGCGCGGAGCACCTCGCGCCCTCCGGGAGCGCCGCCGGCCGCCTCGGTCCGACGGAGCACGGCGCGGATCCGCGCGACGAGCTCCCGTGGGCTGAACGGCTTCACGACGTAGTCGTCCGCCCCGAGCTCCAGGCCAACGACGCGGTCGGCCTCGTCGCCGCGCGCGGTGAGCATCACGATCGGGAGGGTCGAGGTTCGCCGGATCTCGCGAGTGACGTCGAGTCCGTCGCGTCCCGGCAGCCCGAGGTCGAGCACCACCAGGTCGGGCTTCGCGCCGCGCACGCTCGACATCGCCGAGTCGCCGTCGCCGGCCACGAGCACCTCGAACCCGGCGTGCTCGAGGTAGTCGCGGACCAGCCGCGCGATCTTCATCTCGTCCTCGACGACCAGGATCGTCCGCATCGCTCAGGTCCTCCGAGCCCGGCCACAGGGTGAACGAATGGGCAGGGCGGGAGCAACCGCAGCCGCTCCCGCCCGATTCGATTCCGCTCCTCGAACCGTCATGCGCTCGAGGTCACGCCCGCGCTCGGCTCGCCGCCCGCTCCCGGGTGGTCCGCCTCGTGCAGCCGGCGGTGCATCTCGGCGACCCGCTCGGAGTCGAACCCCCACTTGCCGGGGCCGCCCCAGTTCCCGGGCCCGCCGCCCATCGCCGCCCACCGGCGCCGCCGGGCCCCGGCCGCGATGGCGAAGATCCCGAAGATCACCAGCGGGAAGATCAGGAACCCGAACGGGAATCCGCCGCCGTAGCCGTACACCTGCACGATCCGCCCGGCGTCGCCGGCCTGCTGGATCCCGTGGTTCACACCGGCGTGGTACGAGGCCACGCCGATCAGGATCCCGGCCGCCACCATGAGCAGCACGATCCCGATCCACATTCCGCGTCGCATATCCGCCTCCTTCGTTGGTCCGCGACCGAATCCCATGCTGGTGGCCGGCTGTGAAGGAGTCGTGAAGTCCCCGCGGAGGGTTCGCAGACGCCGCTGGCTAGACTGCCGGCTGATGCGCGGCCGGGACGCCATGCGGGTCTACCAGGCGGCCGCGCGGGTCTGGCTGACGGCGGCGGCGCTCTCGCTCCTGCTCCCGCGTTCGGTTCGGATGCAGTGGTGGGTTCCGCTGCACCTGTTCCTCGTCGGCGGGGTGTCGGTCGCGATCAGCGGGGCGATGCAGACCTTCGTGGCGGCGCTCACGGCGGCCGGGCCCACGCCGCCCGTGCTGCTGTGGGGGCAGTTCGGCCTGACGAACCTCGGCGCGGCGCTGCTGATCGCCGGGCGCGCGTCGACGACCGATTCCCTCGTCGCCGTCGGTGGGTCGGCGTTCCTCCTGGGGATCGCACTCCTCGGTCTCATCGTCCTGCGGGCGAGGCGGCGGGCGTTGCACCTGCGGCATCGCCTGCCGGTCGGGATGTACGAGGCTGCCATCCTCTGCGTCCTGGCCGGCGCTGGGATCGGGATCGCGCTCGGCACCGGCGCGGCGCCGGGACGGTCGTACGTCGACCTCCGGAGCGCCCATCTCGTGTTGAACGTCCTCGGCTGGGTGTCGCTCACGATCGCAGGAACGCTCATCACGCTGCTGCCGACCGTGCTGCGCGTGCGGATGCCGGTGTGGAGCGGCCGGGCGACGCGAGTGCTGTTCGTGGCCGGCGTCGCGGCGACGGCGGCCGGCCTCGCGATCGGTTGGAGCCCGCTCGCCGTCGCCGGCGCGCTGGCGTTCGCGGGCGGCGTGGCCGGCTTGCTGGCGATGGTGGGCCGGGCGGCCGCGACCCCGAGGAACTGGCCGGTCCCGCTCTCGGCGCGGCACCTGCTGCTCGCGCTGGCGTGGTTCACGGCCGGCTCGCTCTGGTTGGTCGTCGCGCTCGCCCGCGGCGTGGACTGGTTCGCCGGCGCGGTCGACGTGTTCGTGTTGATCTTCGGGGGCGGGTGGATCCTGCAGACCCTGCTGGGGGCCTGGCTCTACCTCCTGCCGATGAACCGGCCCGGGCACCCCGACCGCCGCCGCGCCGAGCTCGCGGCGATCGAATGGGGCGGAACGGTGGAGCTGGTGTCGCTCAACCTGGGAGTCGCGATGCTCGCGGTGGCGGCGGGCATCGGCGGCGCTTCGGCGCTGGCGGCGGTGGGCGCGGCGCTCGCGCTCGCGGGCGCGGGAATGGCGCTCGCGAAGGCGTGGACGTTCCCCCTCCTGGGGCGGAGCGACGCCCTGACGCGGCGGGGCCGGCCGGTGTGGGATCCGGCCGCGCGACCCCGAGGCCCGGGGACGCCGTCCGGCTCCTGATCCGGTGGGTGCCCGCGATCAGCGGTCCCACCACAGCGTGGTGACCGGCTGTTCGCGGTTGCCGATGAACCAGCGGCCGTCGTCGTCGGACCACAGGTGGTCGCCGAGCGCGTCCGCCAGCTCCGCGTCGCGGTCGGCCGTGAGACAGAGCATCCGCCGGGCCGACGCGACCGCATCCTCGCGCGGCCCCACGCCGTTGCGGGGGAGCAGCCAGTCCTCGCGGCGAACGTCGAACCCGGCGCCCCGGAGCACCTCGAAGGCGTCGTCCGACGTGGGCCCGTCCGGCCGTTCGAGCGAGTGGAACCGCATCCACAGCTCGTTCATCCAGGCCCGGGGATGCCGCGCGGTCATCTCGATGACCACCCGCCGCCCGGCGTGGTCGTCGAGCGCGCGGGCGAATCCCACCAGGTCGGGCGCGTTGTAGACGACGTGGTGGCAGACGACGACGTCGGCCTCCCCGGCCGACGCCGCGTCGTCCGGCCACGATCCCCGCACGGCGCGGCGCTCGACGCCTGCCGCCGATGCGAGTTCCTCGAACGCGGCGAGCATGCGCTCCGACGGGTCGAACGCCGTCACGAACCCCGCCCAGGGAACGAGGGCCAGCGAAGCCGCCCCGGCGCCGGACCCCACGTCGAGCACCGAGCCCCGCTCGGGCAGCGCCTCCAGCGCCCGCCGGGCGGAGAGCGACGCGGCCGCCTCCCCGGCCGAGCGCTCGGCGCGGGCGCGGAAGGGTTCGACCGGGAACCCCCACGGCGACTCGGGCGCGCGCGCGAGGATCTCGTCCGGGATTGCCCAGGCGCCGAGGTCGGAGGCCCACCGCTGCGGCGAGGCGGCGCCGCGACCCGGCGATGCAGCGCCCGGCGCCGTCACGAGCGGAACTGCGTCCGCAGCACCTTCTTGTCGAACTTCCCGACGCTCGTCTTGGGGATCTCCGAGACGAACTCCACCCGGTCGGGGAGCCACCACTTGGCGAACTGCGGCGCGATGAACTCCAGCAGCTCCTCCTGGGTGGCGGACGCGTTCGGCTTCAGCACGACGCAGGCCAGCGGGCGTTCACTCCAGCGGTCGTCGGGGATCGCGATCACGGCGGCCTCCGCGACGGCCGAGTGGCCCATCAGCGCGGACTCGAGCTCGATCGTCGAGATCCACTCGCCCCCCGACTTCACGAGGTCCTTCGTACGGTCGACCAGCTGCAGGTAGCCGTGCTCGTCCACCACGGCCACGTCGCCCGTCCGGAGCCACCCGTCGACGAACTGCTCCACCGGCCCGTCGGGGCGGTAATAGGCCTCGGCGACCCAGTTCCCCTTGACCTGGATCTCGCCCATGGCCTTGCCGTCCCACGGGACGTCCTCGCCGGTCCCCACGTCCACGACGCGAACCCGGATGCCGGCGACCGCCAGACCCTGTCGGGCGCGGATGCGGACGCGTTCGTCCTCGGGGAGTTCGTCGTGGGCGGGCAGCAGCCGGGAAAGCGAGGCGAGCGGCCCGGTCTCGGTCATGCCCCAGCCCTGCCACACCTCGATGCCGCGGGCGGCGAAGCGTTCGATCATCGACTTCGGGACCGCCGAACCGCCGCCGATCACCGCGCGGAGCGACGACAGGTCGACCTCGTTGCCGTCGAGGTGGGCGAGCAGCCCCAACCACACGGTTGGCACGCCCGCGGTGATCGTCACCCGTTCGTCCTCGATCAGCGACGCGAGCGCCGCGGGGTCGGCGCTGTACTGGCCCGGGTAGACGAGCCGTGCGCCCGACAGCGTGGCCGCGTACGGCAGGCCCCAGGCGTTCGCGTGGAACATCGGCACGACCGGCATCACGACGTCGTGCGGCTGCAGCCCGATGCTCGCGGCCAGGTCTACCGACCATGCGTGCAGCACCATCGAGCGGTGCGAGTAGACGACGCCCTTGGGGTTCCCGGTCGTGCCGCTGGTGTATGCCATCGAGCACGCGTCGTCCTCGTCCAGGGTCGGCCACTCGATCTCCGGCGAGGCGTCGGCCAACAAGGTCTCGTAGTCGAGCGCGCCCTCCGGCGCGTCGGCGGCCGAGCCCATCACCACGACGTGCTCGACGGTCGTGAGGGCCGGCCGGATCTGCTCGAACACCGGCAGGAGCGCGGCATCCACGCAGATGACCCGGTCCTCGGCGTGGTTCGCGATCCACGCGACCTGCTCGGGGTGCAGCCGGATGTTCAGCGTGTGCAGGACCGAGCCCATGCAGGGAACCGCGAAGTACAGCTCGTGGTGCCGCCACGAGTTGAACGCGAACGAGCCCACGCGATCCCCGGGACCGACGCCGAGGCCGGTGAGCGCGTTCGCCAGGCGGGCGGAGCGCTCGCCGAGGTCGGCGTACCTCTCGCGATGCATGCCGTCGGACGTCCTGGTTGCGATGCCGCTCCGCGGGAAGTACGTCGCCGCGCGTTCGAGGATCCGGGTGAGGACCAGGGAGTCGTGCTGCATCAGGCCGCGCATGGTGCCTCCTCGCAGACGGGTGCCGCGATTCTAGGGAGTGGCCCGAATGAGCGGAACCGCCGGAGCCCGAAGGCTCCAGCGGTTCCGGGCGGGACTGTACGAGCGGGGCGCCGGGCCGGTCAATGGCGCCGCCCCGATCTTGTCACTCTTTCCCTTTCGGGAGCGTTGCTTCGCCCTGGAGGAGGGTCCCCGTCAAATGGGGGTGGCATCTTGCCCTGAACCGTCCTACCATTGGCAGTGCAATGAACGAAGAGAGCCTCCGTCGGGCCAATGCATTCCTAGCTGCAGTTGCGGAAACCACTTCTGTCGGCGAGGTGCTCACAGTCTCACCGGCCGACGTCGGCAAACGCATTGGGCTGCCCGATGCATTGTCGGCTGCACGCGCGGTCCGGGCGCTGCTCGCCCGCAAGCGGCTCGAGATCTCCGACGGCACCTACCGGCTGATCGACGCCCGCCCCGTCGAGCCCGGCGAGCCGGAGGCCATTCCTCGGCGGCCGCGCAGGCGCAAGGTGAAGGCCGCTGCGGGCGCCCCCCGGGAGCGCTCGTCCGAGCCCGGCCGCCTGACCTACGGCGAGGTCGGCCGGGCAGCCATCGACCGACTGGTCGACCTCGGGCGGGAGGCGGGGACGCTCCGCGGCAACCTCCGCACACTCCGCGAGGAGGCCCGGGAGGCCCGCGAGGCGAAGGACGAGGCCGAACGCCGCTCCCAGGCCCTTGCCGCCCGGGTGAAGGACCTCGAGGGCAAGCTCGAGATGGCTGAGTCGAACCTCCGCACGATCCTCACGGCCGCCCGGGGGAACCAGCGCGCGGAGACCGTGGGCGACGCCGAGATGGACGCCATCCTGTCGGTCCTGAAGGCCGGGGGCGCGCCGCAGGAGGCCTGAGCGGGCCCCTCCCAGGCTCGGTGCGCATGCTAGGGTTCTTCGCGGGAACCACCGCGTCCCGCGTGTCGCCGCCCGCGAAGTTCCCGTGGTTCACCGCTCGATCCGAGCCGCGCGCGCGGCCCGACGACGTCCGAACGGAGGTGAGGACCGGATGATGCAGGAGGAAGCCAGGCAGGTGTGGGACGGCCGCATCGGCGACACCACCCTGCGCGTCGAGGTCCAGTCGAACGGTCGGATCGTCGCGCTGTGGCGGGCCAAGGCCGGCGGCGACCGCCGCGTCGTGGTCAACACGGTCGAGGAGCTGGAGCGCTCGGTGCTGTTCCAGCTGATGATCACCGCGCCGCCCGAGCAGGCCGGGATCCCCGCCGAGATCAAGCAGGCCGTCGACCAGGCCCGGGTGGGCCTGCCCGACCCGACGACCATCCCCCGCGCGCCGCGCCGCAAGCGCCCGCCGCGCCGCCAGGGCCCGCGCCCCCGCCGCCGCCGCTAGCGATCGCAATCGGCGGCTACGCTGGGCGGGCCGGGGACTTCGGCCGGGCCGCCACCGCGCCGCCGACCAGCAGCAGCGCAAGGACACCCAGCGCCAGCAGCAGCCGCCATGTCGTCGCGCTCGACGACGCCTCCGAGGCGGCGACGGCCGCGCTCCCCGCGGCCGGCTCCGCGACGACCGGATTCGTGGCCGGGAGGCCGATGTCGTGGAGCGCCCGCAGGAACAGCACCCCCATCCGGCCGTCAGCGTGCCACCAGCCGGTTCGGTGCGACGACAGGAACCAGTCGCCCCCGATGTCCGAGGTCGTGTACGTCACGGGCCCGCCGGGCGCAAAGGGGTAGAGGAACTGCCGGACCGAGTTCGCGCAGCACCTCCCGGTGAAGTAGGTGATCCGGTACACGGGGCCGAGCGCCTTCCGGTCCCGGGGCGGCGACGTGTCGATGAAGCCCGAACATGCCCCGCACGTCGTGAACAGTCCACTGAACGAAGCGAGCTGCCAGAGCGGGTTCTCGGACGAAGGCTCGAAGTCGTGGGGGTCGCGGAGCACGATGGTGCCGACGGCGGCCGCGCCGGCCACTGGCCCCGATCCGCCGGATCCGCCGCGCGTCGAGCCGCCCGGCAGCGAGCCGTGCGGTCCTCCGAGACCCGGCCCGGTGATCGTCGCCCCCACCGGACCGCCCTTCGCCGCCGCCGGCCAGGCGGCCACCGAGAGGATCGCGCCCACCAGTGCCGCCACCGCCAGTGCTCGTCGCATGGTCCGCCTCCCGACCGGTTCGTCTGCCGGTTGGTACACCGGCCCGGCGGGATCGGTTCCCCATGGGCGCATGGCGCGGTTCAGCCCTGCCGGGACTCCCAGACCTCGGG
>DATLUW010000550.1:0-3763 GCA_035577825.1 Actinomycetota bacterium
GCTGGCGTCGCAGTTCCCGAACGGCCGCGGCCGTGTCCTGCTGCCCCGCGCCGACATCGCGCCGGCCGGGATGGAAGAGGCGCTCCAGTCGAAGGGCTGGGCGCCGGTCCGCGTGATCGCCTACCGAACCGGAACCTCGGCGACACTCCCCGACGAGGTCGAACGAGCCCTGGGCGAAGGTCGCGTCGACGCCGTCACGTTCACGAGTGCGTCGACAGTGCGGGGGTTCGCATCGCTCACGACCGCGCGCCCGCCCGCGGTGGCGATCGGGCCGGTGACGGCGCGCGCGGCCCGCGAGGAGGGCTTCCGCGTGGCCGGCGTCGCCGACCCGCACACGCTCGAGGGTGTCGCGGCCGCGGTGAGGTCGGCGCTCGCCGCGGAGCGCCGGCCGATCTTCCACATCACCTCGACCGTCGCAGCGGATGCGGCCCGCGCGTCCGCTTCCTACGAGGACCCGTCGCTTGCGGGCGAGGGCTTCATCCACTGTTCCTTCCGCGAACAGGTGGCCCGTGTGGCGAACGCCTTCTATTCGGGCCGAACCGACCTGGTGCTGCTGGAGATCGACCCGGGTCGGCTCTCGTCCGAGCTCCGTATCGAACCCGGCACCGACGCGCCCGACGACCTGTTCCCGCACGTCTACGGCCGGGTGAACTGGGACGCGGTGGTCGCGGTGCATCCATTCGAGGAGGGCCCGGAGGGGTTCCGCCCGCCGGGCTGACGCTGCCCACGCGGCTACACTTTCCGGTCATGGCGTTCCCCGACCACCGGCCCCGTCGGATGCGGGCGCGCGAGGCGCTCCGGCGCATGGTGCGCGAGACCGACCTCACGCCGCGACACCTCGTCGCGCCGCTGTTCGTGAAGGAGGGCATCG
Organism: Actinomycetota bacterium; assembly: GCA_035577825.1. Taxonomy (GTDB): domain Bacteria; phylum Actinomycetota; class UBA4738; order UBA4738; family JACQTL01; genus DATBHM01. The sequence continues at coordinate 872 of DATLUW010000550.1, forward strand.
CCGAACCCGCGCCGATCACCTCGATGCCCGGCCAGTCGCAGCACACGCTCGAGTCGCTTCGCAAGGAGGCCGTCGACATCGCGTCGCGGGGCGTTCGGAACTTCATCCTGTTCGGCGTTCCGGCCCACAAGGACGCGGAAGGAACCGAGTCGCACAATCCGACCGGCATCGCCCAGCTCGCGCTGCAGGCGCTCAAGGAGGAGCTCGGCGACGACTGCGTGGTCGTCGCGGACCTCTGCCTCGACGAGTACACCGACCACGGCCACTGCGGCCTGCTGACCGTCGCGGGCGAGGTCGACAATGATCGGACGCTCGAGATCTACCGGCGCATCGCGGTCGCGCAGGCCGACGCGGGCGCGGACATGGTCGGGCCGAGCGGCATGATGGACGGCCAGGTCGCCGCGATCCGCGAGGCGCTCGACGACGCCTCATACCAGCGCGTGGGGATCATGGCGTACGCGGCGAAGTTCGCTTCGGGGTTCTACGGGCCGTTCCGCGAGGCGGCCGAGTGCGCGCCGCAGTTCGGCGACCGCCGCGGCTACCAGGCGGACCCGGCGAACCTCGAGGAGGCCGTCCGCGAGGTCGAGGCCGACATCGATGAGGGCGCGGACATCGTGATGATCAAGCCGGCGCTCGCCTACCTCGACGTGATCCGGGCGGCGAAGGACGCGACCGGCTACCCGATGGCCGCGTACAACGTGAGCGGCGAGTACGCGATGGTGAAGGCCGCGGCCGAACGCGGCTGGATCGACGGCCGAACCATCACCCTCGAGATCCTCACGAGCATCCGCCGCGCCGGCGCCGACCTCATCCTCACCTATCACGCCAAGGAAGCCGCCGACTGGCTCGCCGGCTGATTCGCCACCCATTCGAACGTCGCATCAAGAATCCGCACCGCTGTCTGCCCGGCGGCACCTCGTGGACTCTTCTCGTCCGTGTGTCGACGTGTGTGCTAACTTCAGCACATGCGAGTGCACATCAGCCTCGAGGAGGACCTCGTCCGGCAGGTGGATGACCTCGTTGGTCCCCGCGGGAGGAGTCCGTTCGTCGCGGACGCAGTTCGGAGGGCCGTCGAGGAGGACCTTCGCTGGCGCGCCATCAAGCGAGCGGCGGGCGGAATCGTCGATCACGGGCACGAGTGGGATAAGGACCCGGCGGCATGGGTTCGCGCCCAACGCCGCGCTGATCCACGCGGAGTCGGCTGATTGGGCGCGGTCGTCCTCGATACCACCGTCCTCATCGACTACCTTCGGGGTCGTCCCCGAACCGTGGCTCGGCTGACGGGCCTCGAGTCGATCGGCGATCAGCCGTACGTGTGCGCCATCAGCGTCGAGGAGGTCACACGAGGGCTTCGGCCTGTGGAAGACGACACCTTCGTCGATCTTCTGGAAGGCGTTCGAGTGGCTCCGCTCGGAGTCCCCGAGGGGCGGCTGGCCGGCTACTGGCGTCGCACGATGAGTAAGCGTGGTCGTACCGTGCTGCAGGCGGATGCGCTGATCGCCGCTGCGTCGGTCGGGGTCGGAGCCAGGGTCGCCACGGGGAACCCTCGCGACTTCGCGTTTCCCGGCGTCGCGGTGGAGCATTGGCCGGTGGGGGAGTGAGGAGCGTGCGATGACGATCGACATTCGGACCGACGACCAGATCTCCGACGTGGAGGGCGGGTGGTTCCGCGCCAGGTGGCACTTCTCCTTCGACTCGTACCACGACCCCGAGTACATGGGGTTCGGGAACCTGCGGGTGTTCAACGACGACCGGCTGATCCCGGGCGCGATCTGGCCGATGCACCCGCACCGCGACATCGAGGGCCTGACCTACGTCGTCGAGGGGACCTTCCGCCACGAGGACAACGTCGGGGGCGACGCGGGGAACCTGCCGGCCGGTTCGGTGCAACGGATGACGCTCGGCAGCGGCGCGTACCACTCGGAACAGAACGGCTCGGAGATCGAGCCGATGCGGTTCATCCAGATGTGGATCATGCCAGAACGTCAGGGCCTGACCCCCGGCGTCGAACAGCGGGTGTTCGACGTCGACGACCGGCTGGGGAACCTGCTCGAGGTCATCTCGCCCGAGGGCGGCACCGCGGTGAAGGTCCACGGGGACGCCCGGGTGTTCGTCAGCCGGCTGGTGCCGCCGGAGACCGTGAAGCACGAACTCCGCCCGGACCGCGGCCTGTACCTCTACGTGATCGAGGGCGACGTCTCGGCGAACGGCGAGCGGATGGTGACGGGCTCCGCCGCCCGCATCCGCGACGAGTCCGCCGTCGAGATCACCCCGAACGCGGAATCCGAGCTCATCGCCGTCGACGTCGACCTCACCTGGGGGTCGTGATCGACCGGAGTTGCTGCGGACCGGCGGCTCGTCCAAGGTTCGCAGCGTGACCGAGATCTGGCTCGCGAGGCATGGCGCGACCGAGTGGTCGCGGTCGGGGCAGCACACGGGCACGACCGACCTGCCGCTCATCGCCGACGGCGAGGAGGAGGCGCGCCAGATGGCGCCGCGCCTCGGCGGGATCGAGTTCGGCACGGTCATGACCAGCCCGCTGCAGCGCGCTCGCGAGACCGCCCGCCTGGCCGGGTTCCCCGACCCCCGCGTCAACGAACGCCTCCGTGAGATCGACTATGGCGAGTACGAGGGCGTGACGACGAAGGACATCCAGAAGACCCGGCCGCACTGGGAGCTGTTCCGCGACGGCTGTCCCGGGGGCGAGACGCCCGAGCAGATGGCGAACCGGATGGACGAGCTCCTGCTCGACCTGGCCGACGAGCAGCAGCCGATCCTGCTGTTCGGCCACGGCCACTGCCTGCGAGCGCTGGCCGCGCGGTACCTCGGACTGCCGATCTGGGTGGCCGGCGTCATGGCGCTCGACGCGGGCAGCCTCAGCCGCCTCGGTGA
>DATLUW010000551.1:0-6831 GCA_035577825.1 Actinomycetota bacterium
CCCTGTTCCCGCACATGACGGTCGGCGACAACGTCGAGTACGGCCTGCGCGTCCGGAAGGTCCCCAAGGACGAACGCCGCGACCGCGCGGCCGACGCCCTGCGGATGGTGCAGCTCGAGGGGTTCCGCGACCGCAAGACCAGCCAGCTCTCCGGCGGGCAGCGCCAGCGAGTGGCGCTCGCCCGGGCGCTCATCAACAAGCCGAAGGTGCTGCTGCTCGACGAGCCGCTCGGCGCGCTGGACCTCAAGCTCCGCCAGCAGATGCAGATCGAGCTGAAGGCCATCCAGAACGACATCGGGCTCACGTTCCTCTACGTCACGCACGACCAGGAGGAGGCGCTCACCATGAGCGACCGGATCGGCGTGATGAACCTCGGCCGCATCGAGGACATCGGCTCGCCGGCGGAGGTGTACGAGCAGCCCTCGACCGGGTTCGTGGCGGGGTTCGTCGGCGTGAGCAACGTGCTCGAGGGACGGCCGGCGGAGGCGATCACCGCATCGGGCCACGCGTTCACGATCCGCCCGGAGAAGATCACGATGGGCGACCCCGACGACCCCGTCCCCGACGGACGTTCGACCGTAACCGGCCACGTCCGCGAGGTTGTCTATCTGGGGGCGTCGACTCGCTACATCGTGGCGCTCGACCCCGGCGGGGAACTGGTGGTTACTCAGCAGAACCTGGCGACGTCCTCGATGGAGGCCCTGCACGTGCAGGGCAAGGCGGTTCGACTGTCATGGGACGCGCAGCTCAACCGACCCGTCGTGGCGTCCGCGCCGGATGGCGACGGGCCGGTCGGAAACGAAGGGGGTGTCGAATGAGGGGAGGACGAGCGCTGCTCGTTCTGGCGTCGGCGCTGACGGTCATCGCCACGGCCTGCGGCAGCAGCGGCGGTGGCGGCGGCGGTGGCGGAGGGGGCGGGCCGAGCCCCGTGTCGTCGATCGGCAAGGGCGAGGGCAAGCTCAACCTGATCGCGTGGGCCGGCTACGTCGAGGACGGCAGCTCGCCCGGCGGGAAGGACTTCGACTGGGTGCACCCGTTCGAGCAGCAGACGGGCTGCCAGATCACCGTGAAGTACGCGGACAGCTCCGACGAGATGGTGTCGCTGATGCGACAGGGCGGCGGGAGCGTGTACGACGGCGTGTCGGCATCAGGCGACGCGTCCAACCGACTGATCGCCGGCGGCGACGTGGCGCCGGTCGACATCAGCCTGTTCCCCGATTACAAGGACGTGCTGCAGCCGCTGCAGGCGCCGGCCCACAACACCGTGAACGGCGTGCACTACGGCGTTCCGTACATGTACGGCCCGAACTTCCTCATGTACAACTCCGACGTGGTGAAGCCGGCGCCGACCAGCTGGGACGTCACGTGGGAGCCCACGCTGAACGGCCAGCCGAACCCGTACGCGGGGAAGATCACGGGCTACGACGTGCCGATCTTCATCGCGGACGCCGCCATGTACCTGAAGGCGCACCAGCCGAACCTCGGGATCACCGACCCGTACGAGCTCACGGAGGACCAGCTGAACGCGGCGGTCGACCTGATCAAGCAGCAGAAGCCGCTCGTGTCGAAGTACTGGTCGCTGTACACCGACGAGATCGACGGATTCGAGAACGGCGACATGGTGGCCGGCACGGCGTGGCCGATCAACCTGTCGATCGTCGAGGCGGACGGCAAGGTGCCGGTCGGCGAGGTCGTCCCCTCGGAGGGCGTCACCGGCTGGGCGGACACCTGGATGATGTCGGCGCACGCACAGCACCCGAACTGCATGCTCGAGTGGATGAAGTACACGCTGACGCCCGAGGTCCAGAGCCAGGTCGCGTTGTGGTACGGCGCGGCGGCATCGAACCCGAAGGCCTGTCCGCTGCTGAAGGAGGCGCTCGGCAAGGACGCCGACCTGGCCGACACGGTCCGGTACGGCGAGTGCGGCAACGTCGACTTCCTGAAGTCGATCTACCTGTGGAAGACGCCGCAGGCCGACTGCGGGAACGGCAAGACGGACTGCACGGACTACTCCGAGTGGCAGGACAAGTGGACGGGGGTCCGCGCCGCGTAGCGGGGAGCCCCGGGCCGGGTCCGCGCGGCAGCGCGGACCCGGCCCGACCCCACCTCGGCGCCCGGCCATGGCCACCGGCCTCCAGGAACGACCCCCGCCGGCCGCGCCGGCGGCCCGGCGGCGGGCGGAGGCCCCGCCGGGTTCGCACCGGCGGCTGAAGCTGTTCGGGCTGCTGCTGCCGCCGCTCGGGTGGATGGTCGTCGTCTATATCGGGTCGCTGCTCGTGCTGTTCATGGCGGCCTTCTGGCACCTCGACTCGTTCACCGGACTGGTCGTGCACCAGTGGGGGTTCGGGAACTTCACCAAGATCTTCACGCAGTCCGTCTACCTGGTCACCGCGGGGCGGACCCTTGCGATGGCGGCGTTCGTCACCGTCACCGACATCGTGCTGGCGCTGCCGATCGCGTACTACGCCGCGCGCATGGCCTCGCCCCGACGCCGCTCGATCATCCTGCTCGCCGTGGTGCTGCCGCTGTGGAGCAGCTACCTCGTCCGGGTGTTCGCCTGGCGGGTGATCCTGTCCTCCCACGGCCTGCTGAACTGGCTGTTCTTCGGGCACCTCCATGTGGGGTTCTCCCTGTGGGCGCTGTGGCTCACGTACACCTACCTGTGGCTCCCGTTCGTCATCCTGCCGATCTACGCGTCGCTGGAGCGGGTGCCGTCGTCGCTGCTCGAGGCGTCGCAGGACCTCGGCGCCCAGCCGTGGACCACGTTCCGGCGTGTGATCTGGCCGCTCGCCATCCCCGGGATCGTGGCGGGATCGATCTTCTCGTTCTCGCTGACGCTCGGGGACTACATCGCGCCGTCGCTCATCAGCAACACGCAGTTCATCGGCAACATCGTGTACGAGAACACCGGCGTCGCCGGAAACACGCCGTTCGCCGCGGCCTACGCGCTCGTGCCCGTCGTGATCGTCGGGATCTACCTGCTCATCGCGCGCCGGATGGGCGCGTTCGAGGCGCTGTAGCCATGGAGTCGAAGGGCGCGCGCATCTTCGTGAAGGCCATGACGGTGTTCGTGCTCGCCTTTCTGTATCTGCCGCTCGCGGTCGTCGTCGTCTACGCGTTCAACAAGTCACAGGGGCAGTCGTGGCCGATCTCGGGGTTCACGACGCACTGGTTCGCCGACGCGTGGCACACGGCGGAGATCCGAACGGCGCTCCGCAACTCGATCGTCGCCGGGCTGGGCGCGACCGCGATCGCGATCGTCCTCGGCACGATGCTGTCGTTCGCGGTGGCGCGGTTCCGGTTCTTCGGGCGGAACACGATCTCGTTCGTCTTCGTGCTGCCGCTCGCGCTGCCGGGCATCGTCACCGGGATCGCGCTGAACGCGACGATCAACGAGAGCGGGATCCCGTTCAGCCTGCTCACGATCATCATCGGGCACGCCACGTTCTGCGTCGTGGTAGTGTTCAACAACGTGGTCGCGCGGCTGCGGCGGATGCAGGGGAACATCGTCGAGGCGTCGCAGGACCTCGGCGCCAGCGGGTGGCAGACGTTCCGGCTCGTGACCCTGCCGAACATCGCGACCGCGCTGGTGGCCGGCGGGCTGCTTGCATTCGCGCTCTCGTTCGACGAGATCGTCGTGACGAACTTCACCTCCGGCACCGACCAGACCCTGCCGAAGTGGATCTTCAACCAGATCCGGCTGCCGCACGCCCGGCCGCTCGTGAACGTGGTCGCGCTGTTCGTGATCGCGCTGTCGCTGATCCCGGTGTACTTCGCGCAGCGGCTGACCTCCGGAACCGAGGGTTCCGTCGGCGCGCGGACCGCGCCGATCGCGATGTCCTCCGGTCCGGCCTGAGCCGGGCATCGGTCCGGGCCCGGCGAGCGAATCCCCTCGACCGCCCGGGAGGGCATCGGGAGGGGCATGCCGCCGCCTGCAAACGCTTGCAGCAATCCGGCCCGGGAACTCCCGCGCCGGTACACTCCTCGCCCATGAGGCAGGCGCGGCTGAAGGACGTCGCGGAGGCGGCCGGGGTGCACGTGGCCACGGCGTCCCGGGCCCTCGACGACCGGCGTTCGGCCATGGTCCGGCCCGAGACCGTCGAACGTGTCCGGCGAGCCGCCGAGGACCTCGGCTACCGCGTGAACCGCATGGCCCGGAGCCTCAAGACCAGCCGGTCGTTCACGATCGGCATGCTCATTCCCGACATCACCAACCCGTTCTTCCCGCCGGTCGTCCGGGGGGCCGAGGACTGCCTCGCGGAGCGCGGCTTCACCCTCGTCCTCGGCAACACCGACAACGACGAGGCGAAGGAACGCCGCCACCTCACCGGGATGCTCGAGCGGCAGGTGGACGGGCTGCTCCTCGCGAGCGCGCGCCGCCGCGACCCGCTGGTCGAGGAGCTCCGATCGGGCCCGCCGCCCGTGGTCCTCGTCAACCGGACGATCGACCGGGGCGGGGTTCCGGCCGTCATCCCCGACGACCACGCGGGGATGTCCCTCGCCGTCGAACACCTCCATGACCTGGGACATCGCGACATCGCGCATGTGGCCGGGCCCGCCGACACGTCCACCGGGGCCCGGCGCGCCGCCGGGTTCGCGTCGGCCACCCGGCTGCTCGGCCTGGACGACGGGTGGACCGCCCAGGCGTCGGGGTTCGCCGAGGTCGCCGGCCGCGAAGCCGCCGGTTCGCTCTTCGGCGGGCCGCGCCTCCCGACCGCCGTGGTCGCCGCGAACGACCTCATCGCGCTCGGGGTGATCGAGGCCGCGGAGGACGAAGGCCTGCGGTGCCCGGAGGACGTCTCCGTGGTGGGGTTCAACGACATGCCGTTCGTCGACCGGTTCCGCCCCGCGCTCACCACCATCCGGATTCCCGAGTACGACATCGGCCGCCGCGCCGCGGCGGTGCTCCTCGCCCGAATCGAACAGCCCGACGCCCCCCCGGAGACCGTCCTCATCGCTCCGGAGCTGGTCGTCCGGGCCTCCACCGCGCCGCCGGTCGTGCGGGTTTGACTTTCCGCGGGCCCTCCACCTAGCATCCCTCGCTGGCCGTGCAAAGGTTTGCAGGCCGCACGCGCAACCCAGGCCCGCCGCGGCGCCGCGTCCGCCCGCGCACCCGCGCCGCGGCGGCCGTTCGCGAAGGAGGCGTGATGTCGCGAGGTCGGTTCACCATGGCGGTGGCGGTGGTCGGGATCGCGGGATTGATCGGAACGGCCTGCGGCTCGAGCGGCGGCTCGAACGGCGGCTCGCCGAGCGCCGGCGCTCCGATCGTGATCGGCATCTCGCTGTCGTCGAGCGGGGACTTCTCGGATCCCAGCGCCGCGGCCAAGAAGGGCTACCAGCTCTGGGCGGACACGGTCAACGCGAACGGCGGCATCGACGGCCGCCAGGTCCAGCTGAAGATCGTCGACGACGCGAGCAGCCCCGATCAGGTCATCACGAACTACCAGAACCTCATCACCAAGGACAACGTCGACTTCGTGTTCGGTCCCTTCTCGACGCTGCTCAGCGCGCCCGCCGCGAAGACGGCGAACCGCTACGGATACGCGTTCATCGAGCCCGCCGGCGGCGGCCCGGCGATCTTCGACGAGCAGCTCCACAACGTGTTCTTCGTGCAGCCGGCCCCGGTCGTGAACAGCGGGCTGGTGTTCGCGAACTACATCCTGTCGCTGCCGGCAGACCAGCAGCCGAAGACGGCCGCATATCCCGAGCTCGACGACCCGTTCGCCGAGCCGATCGCGGAGACGGTCCGGGCGAAGTTCGAGGCCGCCGGCATCAAGACGGTCTACCACCAGGTCTATCCGCCGGAGACCGCCGACTTCTCGCCGATCGTGTCGAAGATGGCACAGGCCAACCCCGACATCGTCGTCGGTGGGACCCAGACCGAGGACGGGTTCGCCCTGACGTCGGCCATGATCGAGCAGAACTTCAGCCCGAAGTTCCTGTTCCTGGCGAACGGCCCGAACGACCCGGTGAACTTCCCCGACAAGGTCGGCGCCGACAACGTGAACGGCATCTTCAGCTCCGGCGACTGGTACGAGCAGGAGCCGTCGGCCGGCAACCCGGAGTTCGTCGCGGCGTACCACAAGAAGTTCGGCGACGAGCCGATCGACTCGACGTCGTCGGAGGCCTACGCGGCGGGCCAGCTGCTCCAGGCCGCCGTGAAGAAGACCGGTTCGCTCGACAACCAGAAGATCATCGACGCCCTGCACTCGGGGACGTGGCCGACCGTCGAGGGCAACCTGTCCTGGAACGACGTCGGCGAACCGCAGGGCTCGGACATCCTGCTCGAATGGGTGAACGGCAAGCTGGTCCCCGTGTACCCGCCGGCCGTGGCCCAGGAGCAGCCGGTCGTCCCGAAGCCGCCGTGGGGCGGATAGGCTGGTTCGGGACCGGATCCAGACGCCACGGGGCCGAACGCTCCTCCCGGGGGACTGAATGCACCTCTTCGTCCAGGGCTGCATCCTGGGGGTCCTGATCGGGGGCGTGTACGCGCTCATGGCCAGCGGGCTCACGCTGGCGTTCGGGATCATGCGGGTGGTCAACGTGGCCCAGGGCGCGATGGTCGTCCTCGGCGCGTACCTCAGCTACTCGCTGTTCCGGACCTTCCACATCGACCCCTTCCTGTCGATCCTGCTGATCACGCCGGCGCTGTTCGGGGTGGGCGTGCTGCTGCACCGGGTCTTCATCCGGTCGCTCCGCGGTCCGAACGCCGAGGAGCTGTCGCTGCTGGTGACGTGGGCGACCGCGCTCGGCGTGGAGGGCGTGCTGTCGGTCGCCTACACGACCAACCTCCGCCGGACGATCACCGGCTACTCGCAGTCCTCGTGGGTG
>DATLUW010000552.1:0-2063 GCA_035577825.1 Actinomycetota bacterium
CAGGAACGACGAGAACATCGCGAGCGTCTCGGTGAACTCGGTCGCCTCGTGGAACGTGTGCCGGGTGGTGGCGCCGAACAGGATCCCCGAGGCGAACGCGGCCACGAACCCGTTCCCACCGATGGCCAGCGCGCCCTCGTAGGACAGGAACGCCAGCGCCAGCACCGCGAGCTGCTCCGACGTCGCCGAGGTCCATCCCCGCCGCCGCGTCCACGCGATCAGCCGCCCGCCGCCGATCCCCACCGCGACCGCCGCGAGTATCGCGAGCCCGATCTCCTCGAAGGCGTGCAGCGCCCAGCTCGAGTGACCCGCCGACTCGTCGGCGACGACCAGCGCAAGCAGCCACGTCACGAACGGCGTCGCGATGCCGTCGTTCAGCCCGCTCTCGACGTTGAGGACCCGGCGAACCCGAACCGGCACGACCGGATTCGTCACGACGGCCAGCCCCAGCGCGGCGTCGGTCGGCGCGAGGATCACCGCGATCAGCGCCATCGCCGCCCACCCCGCGGAGGGGAACAGCGCCATCCCCACGAGCGTGCCGAGGACCATCGTCAGCGGCAGCCCGAGCAGCAGCAGCCGCGTGGGCACGCCGCCGTCGACCTCGACCTCGTGGAGGCTGATTGTCGACGCGTCGGCGAACAGCAGGAGGGCGAGCGTCAGCTCGGTGACCGATCGCACGGGTTCGCCGGAGAGGGGCTCGTGCACCCAGTCGAGGCCGTACCGGCCGAACAGCGCGCCCGCGAACACGAACACCATCGGCGCGGTGATCCACATGCGGTCGAGCCGCGAGGCGAACACGGCGTAGACGGCGAACAGGCCCGCGAGGACCGTGGCGCCGATCATCGCTTCGCCGCGCGGGGCAGGCTCGCGGGGCGCGCGAGGGGACGAGCCGTGAGGGTTCGCACGGCGGGAGTGTTCGCGCCGGCGCCACCGCTCGTCGTCACCCCACCGGGGTGATGACGACGGTCGCTCGCGCGCCCAGGGTGGGAGGCCGGACAGTTGGGCGCGGAACGCCGGACGCCGCACGCCCGCGCGCGGCCGGGGCGAGGAGGGAGGACGGATGTCGTCGTTCGATGACATGCCGAAGGGCGGCGAACGGGAATGGCAGGCCGAGGGCTACCTCGTGGCGATCGCCTACGACGAGGAGCCGAAGGCCGCCGAGATGCTGAGCACCCTGCGGGAGCTGCAGGACTCGGGGGCGCTCGAGCTCACCGACGCCGTGGGCATCGCCTGCGACTCGGAGGGGAAGGTTCGGATCGTCGAGACGGTTGGAGGGAAGAAGGGCGGTCACCCGGTCGCCAAGGGCGCGCTGTGGGGCGTGGTGGTGGGGGCACTGTTCACGGTCCCGGTGGTCGGGCTCGCGGCGGGGGCGGGCGTCGAGGCGATCCGCGCCAGGGGGGACCGGCACGGGATCACGCGCGAGTTCCAGAAGCGGGTCGCCGACCGCCTGCAGCCGAACACGTCGGCCGTCCTGGTGCTCGGCCGGGCGACCAGCGCCGAGAAGCGGGCCGAGGTGCTGCAGGCGGTCGCTCCGCTGGGCGGCCATCTCATCCACACCGACCTCTCGCCGGACGTCCTCGACGAGCTCGAGAAGGCCCTGACGCCGGACGAGTCCGCGGGAGCGGACTCGGTCGAGGGGTCCTGACCGGACTCGAATCGGGCGCCCCGGCGAAGCCTGGGCGCCCGATGGTCTTCCGCTGCGGGTTCCGCTACATCACCGGGAAGGTCTCGTAGACCTCCACGCTGGCGCCCCCGCCCAGGACCGGGCATCCCTTCGCCAGGTCCACCGCCACGTCGAGCGAGTCCGCCGTGATGATCGAGTAGCCCGTCGCCGGCGGCGCCGACGCGGTGTCGGAGATGCTCCCGTCGCCCGCGATGGTCTTCGAGGCCGGCGTGAAGGGGTTCCCGCCGTCCTTCACCGCGCCGCCGAGCTGCTGGAACCACGAGTCCCATGCGGCCATCACCGCGGCCTGTTCCTCCTCGGTCTCGGGCATCCCGCCGCCCCGATAGATCAGCACGAAGTCCGCCATCTCCGCCTCCTGCGCGCGCGGCGCTCGTGGGTT
>DATLUW010000553.1:0-2078 GCA_035577825.1 Actinomycetota bacterium
CGCAGCCGGTCGTCGCGCACGGCGCCCTCCTCGGGCGGCTCGCCCTGCTCGTGCAGGAGCGCGGCCTGGGCATGTCGGTCGTCGCGCGAGGCTTCGCGGCGGAGGCGGTCGATCGCACGGCGTCGAGCGGTCGTGATGATCCAGCCCGCCGGGCTGGGCGGGAGGCCGTCCGCCGGCCACCGTTCGACCGCCACCGCGAACGCGTCCTGCACGGCCTCCTCCGCCACGTCGATGTCGCCGAAGACACGGATCAGCACCGCCACCGCCCGGCCGTGCTCCGCCCGGAACACGGCCTCGATGTCGCCGGAGGTGACCGGTGGCGTCAGCTGTTCGCCTCGTCCTGGAACGGCCGGACCTCGATCGGCAGCCCGATCGCCCGCGCCGAACGGCGTCCCCACTCGAGAGCGGCATCGAGGTCCGGCGCGTCGATGACGATCAGCCCGCCGACGTGCTCCTTGCCCTCGAGGTAGGGACCGTCGGTCACGAGAACGTCCTCGCCCCCGGGACGAACAACCGTGGCGGACGACGGCGGGTGGAGGCCGCCGTTGAACACCCATGAGCCGGTTCGCTTCGTGTCGGCGATCAGCTCGTCGACGTCGGCCATGATCCGTTCGAGGTCGACGTTCGCGGGGGGCGGCCCGTCGGGCTGGTAGATGGTGAGCAGGTACTGCGGCATCGTTCGTCTCCTTTTCGAATCCCGAGGCTAGTCGGCCGGCCGATAGGTCGCGATGATCACACCGGTCGTCGTGATCCTGGTGTCGTCCAGCCGGAGGTCCGCGCTCGGTCCGCCCTCGTCGAACAGCCGCTGCCCGGTCCCGAGCACCAGCGGGTGGATCAGCACCACGTACTCGTCGATCAGTCGGTGCCACATCAGCGTCCGGACCAGGTTCCCGCTGCCGAGCACCACGATGTCGGCGTCCGACTCCGCCTTCAGCCGGGCCACCGACTCGCCGGCGTCGCCCGGCAGGAGCGTGGAGTTCGCCCAGGGGAGCGGTTCCCCGAGCGTGGTGGACGCGACGTACTTCCGCGAACGGTCGAGCACGTCCGAGAACGGGTTCGGCTGCGGCTGGTTCGGCCAGAAGCCGTGGAAGTCCTCATAGGTGCGCCGGCCGAACAGCAACGCGCTGTTCGTGGCCATCCCCTCCGTGGCGACCTCAGCCATGACCCGGTCGCCGTAGCGGACCTCCCATCCACCGAACCCGAACTTCCCGCGCGTGTCCTCGTCCGGCCGCCCCGGCGCCTGCATGACGCCGTCGAGCGTCACGTGCGTGAACGTGGTGAGCCTGCCCATCGCGAACCTCCTCGCGCCGGCCTGTCGTCGTCCTTCGAGCCGGCTTCACCACCTACACGAACGACCCCGCCCCGGATCGACAACCCGCGACAGGGAATCTCGCGGAGGGGTCAGTCCGGTGGCCAGATACCGTCGACTTCGAACGCCTCGTCGGGGCCCGGCCAAGGCGGCATCGTCACGCCCAGCACGGAGAGGCCCGTATTGCCGATCGAACGGAACTGGAACCGGGTTCCGGTCGGGATCGACAGGCAGACGCCCGGTTCCATGGGGACGATCTCCTCCCGCTCGGCCTGCCGGCGCCACATCTCACCGTGCCCGGCGAGGACGTACCAAAGCTCCGCCACCGTCCGGTGGGCGACCGCGCGGGAGGTCCGTCCCGGCGCGAGCTCGAAGTGAGCCATCCCGCCGCCCTCGAGCGTCAGGAGGACCCGCACGTCCGAGCCGTCCGGCGCCACGACGTCCGGCGACCCGGGAAGTCGCTTCGTATCGAACTCCATCCCGTTCCTCCTCCGAGTTCGTGCTCCGGTCCAAGCTTCGGTCGTTTCGGGCTCGGCCGCGGGGACAATGAGCTGGTGCGAGCCGGACGAACTCTCATCGTCGCCTCGGTGGCCGTGACGCTGCTCGCGGCGTGCGTGCGCCCGCCGGCGACGCCGACCGAATCATCGCCTCCTCCGGAGCCCTCCGAGCACGCGCACCCACCGAACCCTGGGCACGCGCACTCGCCGGTGGCCAGCCCGGAACCTTCCGCCGCGCCAACGGTGGTGGTTCCCTCGGTGACGGAGGCGCC
>DATLUW010000554.1:0-2082 GCA_035577825.1 Actinomycetota bacterium
GCGCCGATCGTGAGTGGACTGTGGGCTCCGATCAGCACGGCGCCGTCCGCAGTCAGGGCGCCCACCACGAGCGGGCTGTGCACGTCGAGGAACAGCGACCCGCTCGGCTTCGCGAACGTCGCCGACCCAGCGCCGCGCGAGCCGAGCATGATCCGACCGCCCGTCACCTGGTGCAGCGTCCGGTGGATGGCCTCGGTGCTGTGTTCGAGCGCCAGCGTCCGGTCGAGGGCGATCGTGCGATCGGCCACGCCGGCCACCCCTGCGTACTCGATCACCGAGCGTGACGAACCCCGACGCAGGACGAACCGGCCCCGGTCCGGGCCGGTCACCGCGTGCCGAACGTCGTCGAACGATCCGCTGCCGAGCACCAGTCGGTCGCCCGAGGCCAGCGCTCCGTGGAACGCCAGCCCGCCGGCCGGGATCGGGTTCCCCGCCCGGAAGTCGACCATCAACGTCGCGGCGTCGCGCGTGCCGGTCACGACGACGCGGTCGTTGGCCTCGATGGCCGGCGCGGGCGTCCCGAGCAGCCGGATCGCACCGTGGGCCAGCGTGAGCCGGGCGACCTGGCCGTCGAGGTGGACCCGGACGACGTCGCCCGAAGGCGTGGCGCCGGCGTGGCGAAGCGCGAGCACGCCCGCTCCCGCCCCCAGCCCCAGCAGGATGATCGCGGGCAGGACGATCGCCGGTCGACGGATCGCAGCAGCCATGGCTTCTCCCTCTCGCCCGTGGCCGCCGGCCCGCCGATCGGTGCGGCGGACGCGGCTCCGGGTCGTCCGCGTGAACCTAGGGGATTCCGGGCAGACGGGTCAATGCATTGCATCGCGCCACCAACGCAGAAGGCTCCCGGGCAAAGCCCGGGAGCCTTCTGGAGCGCGGGTCGGCGCGTCTAGCTGAGCGCCTGACGCTTCATCGCCTCGAATTCCTCGTCGGTGATCGCGCCGCTCGTGTGCAGCTCCTTGGCCTTGGCGATCTCGTCGGCCGCCGAGTAGCCCGACGCCCTGCGCTGGGCCTCGGTGTAACCCTCGATCATCTCCTTGTCCTGCGCGGTCATCTTCGGCCGGGCGATCAGGTAGATCAGGATCCCCAGGAACGGGATGATCACGATCAGCAGGACCCATCCCGCCTTCGCCCATCCGTGGATGTCGTTGCGCCGGAAGATGTCCGCGAACACGGCGATGAACATCCAGATGAACAGGAACCAGAAGAAGAAGACGACCATGGCCCAGAGCACGGACCCGAACGTCCAGTTGTACGCAGCCAGCATTCCGTTCCTCCCTCCGCGCCCACAGTGGCGCAGCCTCGTCGCTCCACGGGCGAGCCTCGCGGACGCGGGCCGCGGATGCAACCACCCGGGCCCGGGATCACCCGGGTGATCCGGGCGCGACCGCCCGCACGCCCGACGTCTCGACCGATTCGAACCCCATCACACCGCGCCCGCGAACAGTTCATCCCGAACGGGTGATTCGACCCACCTGGGTTCCCCGTACGAATGGCGAAACCCCTTCCGAAGGAGGACCCCACATGTCGGACGTGCCGGTGCAGGTGGTCGTGGCCGCGTTCCAGGACGAACAGGCGGCGAACCGGGCCCTCGACACGATGAAGGAGCTGAAGCACGAACGCCTGATCGGCATCGTCGACGCCGCGGTGATCCGCAAGGACGAGTCCGGGAAGATCCACATCAAGGAGACCGCCGACCTGAGCCCGAAGCGGGGGGCCGCTCGGGGCGCGCTCATCGGCGGCGCGATCAGCCTGCTGGCCGGGCCGCTCGGCCTGGTCGCCGGGGCGGGCGCGGTGGTCGGCGGCCTCGCCGCGCGCCACGACGCGGGCTTCAAGGACGAACGCCTGCAGCGGCTCGGCGAATCCCTCAAGCCGGGGACGTCGGCGATCGTGGCCGTCGTGGAGCACACCTGGGTGGCCGAGGTCGAACGCGAGATGCAGGAGCAGAACGCGGACGTCACGACCGAGGCGATCGCCTCCGACATCGCCGCGCAGCTCGAACAGGGCGGCGAGGTCGCCTATACGGCGATCGAGGGCGAGGACGCGGCGGTGGCGGGGCGGGTCGCCACGTCCGAGAACGCGGCG
>DATLUW010000555.1:0-9826 GCA_035577825.1 Actinomycetota bacterium
CGGAGGTACATCGCGGCCGCCAGGAAGCACGCCGCCGCGTAGAACCACAGCGGCCCGGCCAGGCCGAAGAAGTGCGCGACCACGCCCCCGACCGGGTTCCCCAGGATCACCCCGACGTTGAACGCGCCGTAGAACACGCCCATCACGCGGCCGAGCCGGTCGGGCGGCGCCGTTCGCAGCAGGTAGGACATCAGCCCCGCGAAGAACACCGACGAGCCGGCGCCGCCGGCCGCGCGGAAGGCGACGAGGAGCGGGAAGTTCGGCGCCAGGGCGGCGGCCGCGCTCGACAGGCCGACGACGGCGGCGCCCGTGGTCACGACCTTCCGTTCGCCGAAGCGCGTGACGAGCGGTCCCGCCACCAGGTCGAACACCAGCCGCGTGAGCGCGAAGGCCGACACGAGCAGGCCGACCGCGTCGTACCCGACCCCGAACGACCTCGCGTAGAGCGGCAGGACCGGCGACAGGATGCCGTAGCCGAGCATCACGACGAACGTGGCCACGACCACGACGCGGATCTCGCGGATCGCGAGGATGTCGCGGATCCGAACCTTCCCGGTGGCGGCCGCGCCAGTCCCGTTCCCACGCGCGCCGTCCACGCCAGCAGTGTACGGTCGGCGATCGGCGCGCCGGGGGGAGGTTGGAGTCGAGTGACGGACAGCGGGGGGAGCAGTGCGATTCGCGTCGCGACGCTGGCCACGATGGCCGCTGGGGGCCCGCTGCGTCGCGGCGCTTCGCTGGGCGAACCGGAGGTCGTGCGGGACGGCGTGCTCGCGTTGTCGGACGGCGTCGTCACCTACGCGGGCCCTGCCGTCGGGTTCGCTGACGCGTCGCCGGGCGCGTCCGTCGTCGACCTCGGCGACGTCGCGGTGGTGCCCGGGTTCGTCGACATGCACTCCCACGTGCCGTTCTTCGGCTGGCGCGCCGACGAGCACGCGGCCCGGCTGGCCGGGCGTTCGTACCGCGACCTGCACGGCGAGGGCGGGATCGGGCGGACCGCCCGGATGCTGGCCGGGGCGTCGGACGACGAGGTGGTGGCGTTCTGCCGGCCGCTGCTCGACGAGATGCTCACGGCGGGAACCACGGCGCTCGAGCTGAAGACCGGCTACGGGCTGTCGGTCGACGCGGAGCTGCGGCTGGCCCGGCTCGCGCGGCGCCTCGCCGCGGAGGTCCCCCAGACGTGCACGGTGACGCTCCTGGCCTGCCACGCGGTCCCGCCGGGGGTGGACCGCGCCGACTGGGTTCGTACCGCATGCGGCGAGCTGATCCCGGCGGCGGCGGCCGACGGCCTCGTCGACGCGGTCGACATCTACGTCGAGGACATCGCGTTCTCGCTCGACGACCTCGCGGCGGTCGCGGAGGCCGCCGCCGCGGCCGGCCTTCCGTTGCGATGCCACGCCGACCAGCTCGGGTGGTCGGGCGCGGCCGAGGCGGCGGTTCGGCTCGGCGCCCGCAGCGCCGACCACCTCAATCACGCGGGCCCGGCCGGGATCGCGGCGCTGGGCGGTGCGCCGGCCACCGTGGCCGGGCTGCTCCCGGCGTCGACGTTCACCCTGCGCGCCCGGCCCGCGCCGGCGCGCGAGCTCATCGAGGCCGGCGCCGCGGTCGCGCTCGCGACGGACTGCAACCCGGGAACTTCCCCGGTCCTTTCGATGCCGGAGGTGGTCGCGATGGGGTGCACGCTCTACGGCCTGGCACCGCTCGAGGCGCTCACGGCGGCCACGATCAACCCGGCGTGGGTGCTCGGGCTGCACCAACGCGTCGGTTCGCTCGAACGGGGCAAGCAGGCGGACTTCCTGGTCCTCGATTCGCCCGATCTCGACATGGTGCCCTACCGCGCGGGCCACAACCCCGTGCGCGAGACCTGGATCGCGGGCCGCCGCACGAACCGGAACTAGTCGAGGGGGCCGATCTCCGCTTCGACCGCAGCCACCAGGCCGCCCGATCGAACGAGCTCGCTCGCCGCGGCCATGTCCAGGCGAACCTCGCGGTCGGCGTCCAGCGCCGGGACCACCCCACGGACGGTGGCGAGCGCGGCGCCGGTGCCCGCGGCGGGCTGGAGCGGAGCGCGGAGCCCCAGCGCCTGGGCGGCCGCCAGCACCTCGAACGCCACCACGGCCTCGGCGTTCGTCACGCACTCGCGGGCGTGGCGGGCGGCCGTCATGCCCATGCTCACGTGGTCCTCCTGCCCCGCCGACGACGTGATCGAGTCCACCGACGCGGGGTGCGCGAGCGTCTTCGACTCCGACACCAGCGACGCCGCCGTGTACTGCACGAGCATGTAGCCGGAGTTCAGGCCGGACTCGGCGACGAGGAACGGCGGGAGGCCGTTCGACAGCGAGGGGTCGAGCAGGCGGTACAGGCGGCGTTCGGAGACGGATGCCATCGGCACGACCGCTGCCGCCAGCGCGTCGAGCACCAGTGCCACGGGCTGCCCGTGGAAGTTCCCGCCGGAAAGGATCTCGCCGTCCTCCGGCAGCACGACCGGGTTGTCCGACACGGCGCCCATCTCGCGGACGAGCACCTCGCGGACGTGCGCGGCCATGTCGCGCGTCGCGCCGTGCACCTGGGGCGCGCACCGCAACGAGTACGCGTCCTGGACGAGGTGGCCCGATTCGCGGTGCGATGCAGTCACGCCGCTCCCGGCCAGCAGCCGGCGGAGGTTCGACGCCGACGCAGCCTGGCCGGGATGCGGCCGGAGCCGCTGGAGGCGTTCGTCGAACGCGACGTCGGTGCCCAGCAGCGCCTCGACGCTCATCGCGGCGGCCACGTCCGCGGCCTTCGCGAGCGCATCGGCGCGGGCCAGCGCGAGCGTTCCGATGGCGAGCATCCCCTGCGTCCCGTTGACGAGCGCGAGCCCCTCCTTCGGCAGGAGCGTCAGCGGCGTCAGCCCCGCGCTGGCCAGCGCATCCGCCGAGCCCACCGGCCCGTCCGGCCCGAGCACCTCGCCGAGCCCGATCAGCGGCAGCGCGAGGTGCGCGAGCGGCGCGAGGTCACCCGAGGCCCCGAGCGAACCCTGCTGCGGTATGGCGGGGATCAGGTCGCGGTTCAGCATGTCCACCATGCGTTCGACCACCAGCGGCCGGACGCCCGAGTGCCCGAGCGCCAGCACGTGCGCGCGGAGCAGCAGCATCGCGCGTGCCTCCCCGCGCGAGAGCGGCGGCCCCACCGCGGTGGCATGGGAACGCACCAGATCGAACTGCAGCTGCGCGGCCTGCTCGGGCGCGATCCGGACCGTGGCGAGCGAACCGATCCCGGTGGTCACCCCGTAGACGGTCTCCGCGGACGCGACCTTGGCGTCGACCAGCGCGCGGGACGCCCGCATCCGCTCGGCGGCCGACGGCGACAGCTCGACCGCCTCGCCGCCCGCGACCGCCACCACGTCGGCGACGTCGAGCTGCTCCCCCACCCGGACCGGCATCAGGCGCGGAGGCTACGTCCGCCACCGAGGCGGCGACAACCGCTAGGAGTTGCCGCCGTCCCCCTGGTGCTGCGTCCACAGGAAGGCTTCGGCCTGGTGCTGGGGCGTGTGCCACGGATCGTGGTAGCCCTCGATGCGCTTCAGCGCGAACCTCGCGGCCGCGAGCACGGCGAGCGCCATCACGACGAACACGATCCAGCTGACCGTCTCACTCCACGCGACCATCTCGACACCAGCGTACGCCCGTTCGCCCGGACCGTCGGTCGCCGATCGCACCTCAGCCGACGAGCGCGCGATCCAGGAAGCCGGTCACCCGGGCTTCCCACTGGGCCGGGTTGGTCGCCAGGCCGTCGGTGTGCCCCGCGCCCGGCACGACCCACACGCAGACGTTCGACGGCGACGCGGCGCGGAGCCACCGAGCGGCGATCCCCTCGTCCGGCACGGTCCCGGCGGCGACGATCAGCACCGGCCGTGGCGCGGCCGCCCGAACCGCGTCCCGCAACGGCATCGGCCGGGCCGCGCCGGAGAGCAGCCCCGCCGCGCCGTAGGTCACCCGGTCGATGCTCCGCTGGACGGCGCCCTGCAGGCCGTAGTGCGACAACCAACCGTGATCGGCCGCCTGCATGCCGGTGACGCCTTCGCCGACGACGGCCCTGATGCGTGGATCCGACCCGATGGCGGCCACCACCTGCTCACCCCCCATCGACATCCCGACGGCGCCGATGCGGCCGTGCCGGACATCCGGCTGGCCCTCGAGCCAGCCGACCGCCGCCGCGACGTCCCGTTCGCCGTTCCATCCGAAGTCCATCGGCATGCCCTCGCTGCCGCCGTGGCCGCGCGTGTCGAGCAGCAGCACGCCGTACCCGTGCCGTGCCAGCACCACGGCGTGGTCGAGCACGGCGGTCCGGTTCGAGCCGGCACCCGCCAGGAGCACGATCGCCGCCCCGTTCGTCGACGGGACGTACCAGCCGGAGAGCCGCACGCGGTCGTCGGTCACGAACGAGGCGTCGACGGAGGAGAGACCGCGTTCGGCCGGTGTCAGCGAACCGAGCGGCGTGGCCGGACGGTTCGTGGCGTTCACCGCCAGCGAGAGCGGCATGAGCACGTACGCCAGAACGACCAGGCCTCCGGGAACGGCGAGGAGCTTCCACCACCGGCGCAGTGCACCGGTCAGCAGCGCGAACCCCCATCCCAGCAGCCACAGCCCGGTGACCAGCGCGACCAGCCCGGCCACGGTCGGCGGGACGGGCCCGGACTTGGCGGCGTACACGAGGCCGATGCCCGTTCCCGCGACCGTCCCCGCGAGGCCGAGCACGAGCGCGGTCGCACCCCTCGCCACCCGGCCGGAACCGCGCGCCAGGACGAACGCCCCCGCGGTCACGCCGACGACGACCAGCTCGCGGACCAGCCACCACCCGAACGACCCGCGTGTCCCCATGAGGAACAGGAACGCCGCCCCCTGGACCACGACCAGTGCCGGCAGCACCCGCGAGGGACCGCGCTTCGGGGGGTTCGCAATCGCTGCATTCGTGGTCGGACGAGTCGCGACTGCCATGACGAGCCTCCTCACCCGCTCGACGGTTCAACGCCAGTGTCCGGACGAACCGTCGCGGCACCCACGGAAGCTGGTCCCGCTCCGTCCGGGCCACATGCCGCGCATCTGGTACACAGCACGGGCAATGACGCTGGTGACCGCGGAGCTGGTGTTCGCCGAGGACCGCTGGGAGCGGCGGCACGGGTTCGTCGTGCAGGGCGGGATCGTCCTCGCGACGGGCTCTCCGGGCGACCTCGCGGAGCGGTTCCCCGAGCACGACCGCGAGGACTGGGGCGATGTCGCGGTCGTCCCCGGAACGGTGAACGCCCACGCCCACGCCTGGCAGGCCCTCCTGCGGGGGTTCGGCGACGATCGGTCGTTCGGCGCCTGGCGCGACCGAGTGCTCCATCCGTTCTCCGAGCGTCTCGACGTGGACGGGATCCGGACGGGTTCGCTGCTGGGGTTCGCCGAGATGGTCCGACACGGCGTCACGACGGTGGCCGACGTCTTCGCGCTGCACGACCGCGGCATCGAGGCCGACCTCGCGGTGGTCGAGGCCGCGCGGGAAGCCGGGCTCCGCGTCGTCCTGGCGCGGTCGATGTGCGACTCCTCGGGCGTGCCGCGTCGCTGGCAGGAGACGCCAGACCAGGCCCTGCGGAACGGCCGCGAGCTGGCCGACACGCTCCGTTCGGACCGGCGGGCGTTCGTGCATCCGGCGCCGCTCTCGGTCGGCGGCGCGAGCCCGGAGATGATCCGCGCCGGGGCCGCCCTCGCCGAGGAGCTCGACGCGCCGTTCCACGTCCACGTGGCCGAGCGGCGAGAGGACCGGGACCTGTCGCTGGAGCGCCACGGGCTGTCGCCGGTGCGGTTCCTCGACTCCCTCGGCGTCCTCGACGAACGGGCGCTCCTGATCCACTGCGTGTGGGTCGACCCCGACGACCTCGACCTGGTCGCCGAGCGGAGGGCCCGGATCGTCCACTGCCCGGGTTCGAACTCGTTCCGGGGCGCCGGCATCGCGCCGTTCCGGGAGATGCTCGCCCGGGGCATCCCCGTGGCGCTCGGCACCGGCGGCGGAGCCGGGCGGCAGAGCCTGTTCGACGAGATGCGGACGGCTGCGCTGCTCGCGAAGGCCGTCGACGCGAACGCCGAGGCGCTGTCCGCCGAGGACGTCCTGCTGGCGGGGACGACGCGGGGCGGCGAGGTCCTCGGGCTGCCGGTCGGCCGCATCGCGCCCGACCACGCAGCCGACCTCGTCGTGATCGACCTCGCGTCCCTCTCGCTGCAGCCTGCGGCCACCGCGCCGAAGCAGGTCGTGGCGGCGATGCAGCCGGAGGCGATCGCCCGCGTCTACGTGGGCGGCGAGGTCGTGGCCGAGCGCGGCCGCCCGACGGGCGTCGACGCGGACGAGCTCCTTGCGAAGGCCGCCGCGGTCACCAGGAACTGGGAACGCCCCGACTGACTCACGGGATCGACGAGGCCGGCACCTTCGGGAGCGCGGCGGCAGAGCGGGCGAGCATCGCGACGAAGTCGCGTTCGTCGAGGTGGAGGTAGCGCTGGGGGTGCGGCCACATGCCCGACAGCAGGCTCTTCGCGACGGCGCCGTCCGGGTTGGACCGGTCGGGCGTGTACTGCTCGAACGAGACCCACGTGTGGTTGATGTCCATCTCCATGGCCCGTACCGCACCCGCCCGGATCATGATGTTCGCGAGCGAGATCGAGGACAGCCCGTCGCTGGCCCCGAACAGCAGCGCCCCGTCCCGGGTGACCCCCACCGCCGACCGCCAAGCGAGCACCGTGTTGCCGTACGTCGCGCCCCAGAGGTTGCTGTTGTCGGCGGACAGATTGGGCACCGGTTTCCCGCCGTCGACGATGAGGGAGAGGTTCTGCCGGACCGACTCGACGTTGGGGCCCATGTGGAAGTCGCGCCCCCACTTCCCCACGTCGGCCACCCCGTTGCGGTCGATGACCAGTGACGCCGCACCGTCGCGAAGCGGCGCCGCGTACTGGCCGTCCGCGTAGAACCCGCCGAGCGAGTCGCGCAGGTAGAAGCCCGAGTTGAACGCGGCCACGAGGGCGGGACGGGCCGCGCGCGGGACCTCGCCGAACCACGACCAGCCGTTCCCGCCGGGGTCCTGAACCCCCGGCACCAGGCGGGCCCGCAGGAGCTTCTGATCCATCCAGACCACCCCCGCAACGAGGCTCGTGTGGATCCGATCCGGCCGGAAGAACGCCGCGTACATCGCGGGGATGCCGCCCACCTCGCGGCCGTACGGCTGCCACACGCCCTCGTGCGGCAGCGGGTGCTGCACGATCGGAACGACGTCCGGGGGCTTCGGCAGGTGGTCGATGACGAGCTTGACCGGCTTCGGACTGATGCCCGGCGTCGGCGGCGCGGTGGTCGGGGGCACGCCGGCGCCTGACGCCGTCGTCGCCGGCCCCGCGATCGTCGGGATCCCCCCAGAGGGCTCGCCCCCCACCTTGGGCTTGTGCGAGTTCAGGTACAGGGCCTCCGCCCAGACCACCATGCTGCGGAACCCATGGTTGGAGAGCCACTCGACGGCCCGGGCGGACAGCGGCGCGCTCCCCGGCGCGACCATGGCCCCGGTGAACGAGTAGGCCACCGGCCCGAGCATGACGAGGAACGCCACGAGCAGGTAGCGCAGGCCGCGGCGGAACCAGTTCCTGCCCGTGTGGATGTATCGCCCCGGCCAGGTGAGCACTCGCCGCCACCCCCGGCTCGAGGTGAGCGGCGGCGCGACGAAGCCCACGTCCGGCGGCGGCGTGTCCTGTTTCGTGTCGGCCACCCGGTTCGACTCCCTCCTCACATCCGGATCCGACGGAACACCGGCCTGGGGAGGTGCCGCAGGCCCGACATCACGAACCGCAGCGCGGGCGGCACCCAGACGACGTCGGCATCCCGCAGGAGGCCGTCGACGATCGCGCGGGCGACGTCGTCGGGCCCCACCGAGAGCGGCGCGTCGGGCAGGCCGCGGGTCATGCGCGTCCGGACGAACCCGGGCCGAACGACCATGAGCCGCACCCCGCTCTCCCGGAGGCGATCGCCGAGGCTCAGCGCCAGCGCGTCGACCCCGGCCTTCGAGGCCCCGTACACCGGGTTCGAGCGGCGGGCGCGCTCCGCGGCGACCGAGGACAGCACCACGATCGTCCCGTGGCCCTGCCGCCGCAGATGATCGGCCGCGTGCAGCACCGCCGAGGCGGCGCCGAGGGCGTTCGTGCGCAGGACGTCGACCGCGGCGACGGGGTCGTCGTCGAGGTCGGCGGCCGACGGCAGGACGCCGAAGGTCACCAGCACCACGTCGAGGTCGCCGCGCTTGGCGGCCGTCGCGATCACATCGGCGTGCGTGTCCACGGCGTCGGCGTCGAACTCGACCAGGTCGACCTCGGCGCCGCGCCGCCGCAGCTCGGCGGCCGCGGCCTCCAGGCGCTCCGGACGGCGGGCGGCGAGGGTCACGGTCCGCGCGCCCCGGTGGACGAGGGCCGCGGTGGTGGCGAGCCCGATCTCCGAGGCGCCGCCCAGCACGAGCACCGACTGCACCCTGCCGAGTCCGTCCCTCATCGGGAGACCGCCGGATCGTCGCTCAGCCCGAGCCGGCGGTCGAGGTCGGTGCGCAGGCGGCGGTGTGGATCGAGCCGGTCGCGCACCTCGCGCCACCGGTCGAGCTCCGGGTACATCGCCGCGAGCATCGTCGGGCGCATCCGGCTGTCCTTCGCCAGATACACGCGGCCGCCGGCCTCCGCGACGAGCTCGTCGAGACGGTCGAGGAGGCGCCCGAGGCCGGACGCGCCCGCCGGCACGTCGAGGGCGAGCGTCCACCCTTCGATCGGGAACGAGAGCATGCCGGCCCCCCGGCCGAACCGTTTCAAAACCGCCAGGAACGACGGCGTCCCCGCCGCCGCGAGCCGTTCGAGGGCGACCCGGACGACCTCGCCCGCGCGGGGCGGCACGACGAACTGGTACTGCACGAACCCGCGCGGCCCGTACAGGCGGTTCCATCCGGCAACGCCGTCGAGCGGATGGAAGAACGACTCGAGACGAACCGGCCGGCCGGCCTCCCGCCGTGGCGCCTTGCGGAACCACAGCTCGTTGAACGCGGCCGTGGTCCACCGGTTCACGAGGCCGGGCGGCACGAGCGGCGGGGCCGCCAGCCGCTGCCGCGGCGCGAACCGGAGGGGATCGCGGCGCGCCCGACCGTGAAGCTCGGGTTGGAGTGCGTGGTCGCCCCGGGTCAACACGCCGCGCCCGAGGTCCGGCCCGCCGGACATGCAGTCGATCCAGGCCACCGAGTACCGGTACCGGCCGTCCCCCGACTCCATGCGCTCCATCAGGTCGTCGACGTCGGCGGCGCGCTCGGTGTCCATGCGGATCCAGGAGGTCTCGACGGGCACCAGCCGGAGCGTCGCGCCTGCGACGACCCCGGTGAGCCCCATCCCGCCGGCCGTCGCCCGGAACACGTCCGGCATCGAGCGGTCGGTGACGAGCATCGACCCCTCGGCGGGCGTCACCAGCTCGAACGACTCCACGTGGTCGGCGAACCCGCCGTCGCGGTGGTGGTTCTTGCCGTGGATGTCGGCCGCGATCGCGCCGCCCACCGTCACGAACCGGGTCCCGGGCGTCACCGCGACGAACCAGCCGAGCGGAACCAGGAACCGCAGCAGCCGGTCGAGGTCGACCCCGGCGTCGACGGTCACCGTGCCTGCGGACCCCTCGAACGAACGGATCCGGGCGAGGGCCGTCATGTCGAGCACCAGGCCGCCGGCGTTCTGCGCGGCCGCGCCGTAGGCGCGGCCGCGCCCTCGGGCGGCCACCCCCCGCGCCTCGTCGCGAGCGACGAGGCGCTCCACCTCCGCCACCG
>DATLUW010000556.1:0-3918 GCA_035577825.1 Actinomycetota bacterium
TCAGCCGGGTCGGGCGCTCGAGCTGCTCGCGCCGGTCGCGGACGCGCTCGACGACGCGCATGCGGCGATGCTCATCCACCGGGACATCAAGCCGGCCAACATCCTCATCGCGAGCGGCCAGCGCGAGCAGGTCCTCCTCACGGACTTCGGCCTGGCCCGTCGGATGGACTCCAGCAGCCGGCTGACGCAGACCGGACTGATCGTCGGGACCCTCACCTACCTGGCGCCGGAGCAGCTTCGCGGCGAACCGGTGGACGGCCGCACCGATCAGTACGCGCTGGCGTGCGTCCTGTTCGAGTGCCTGACGGGTTCGCCCCCGTTCACCGGGGAGCTGGAGGCCCACGTCATGTACGCGCACCTCTCCCGGGAGGCGCCGGCGCCGTCGTCGGTGCGTCCGGACCTCCCGCCGGGCCTCGACGCGCCACTCCAGCGGGCTCTGTCGAAGGAACCGGACGAGCGATTCCCCACGTGCACCGATCTCGTGCTGGCGGTCCGCGCGGGGATCTCGACCCCGCCGGCTGTGACCCCCGGCCCCCAGGCCGCCCTGTCCCCGCCGCCCATGCCGGGGATCCACGAGCCGACGGAGCTCGCCCCGGCGCCGACGCCGGTCCCACCGGCCGAACCGCCGCAGCCGGCCGCCGTCCCGGCGGTTGCGGCGGTCATCCCCCCCGAGCCCGAACCCGCGACCGTCGTCTCCCCGCGGCGGCCGCCGGCCCCTCCCTCCGGCCGCCGGCCGCCGTGGGTGGCGATCGCGATCGCCGCCGCCGTCCTGGTCGCGGGCGGCGTCGCGGCAGTCGTGTTCCTGGGCGGCAAGGGACCACCGCAGCCTCCTGCACATTCGCCCTCCGGGCCCTCGTCCTCCGGGCCTTCGTCCGCCCCGCCACCGTCCGGGGGCCTCGGCATCGCGTGGACTGCCGTTCCCCTTCCCGCGGGGTCGGGACTCCAGGAACTCCGGCACGTCACGTCCGATGCAAGCACTGTGGTCGCCGTCGGGAACACCTCCGATGGCTCGGGAACCGACCGGCAGGCTGTCGTGAGCTCGACCAACGGTGGCCCGCGAGCGCTCGCCCCGCTGCCGGGTACTCCGGCGGGCGAGTTGGCTTCCGTGTTCACTCGAGGCCCGAACGTGACGCCGCGGTTCGTCGCCGTGGGGACGGCGCCCGGGGCCGGCGGCCACGATGCCGTCGCTTGGTCGTCCGATGACGGGCGGGCATGGAGGCCCAGCAACGACGGGCTCGCGAGCAAGGCCGACGAGAAGGCCGTCGACATCTACGGCGGCGTCACGGGCGTGGTGGCGATCGGGTCTTCGTCCGACGTTCCCGTCGTGTGGCACTCGGACGATGCATCGACGTGGAGACCTCCGCAGATGCTTCCGTCCGGCCAGAAGGCATCGGCGTCGGCGGTGCTCCACGTGCGTCCGGACACCCCGCACATCGTCGACGGCCTGTACGTCGTCGGGGCGAGCGATGGCCATCTGGCCGTCTGGTACACGAAGGACGAGGCGTCCTGGTCGCTGCTGCCGCTTCCGACGGGGGAGGATTTCAACGGTCACGCGAACGCGCTCGCCCTCGTCCCGGACGGAACGAGCTCGGAAATCGTCGTGGTAGGGGAACGCGACGGCAAGGCGGCGGT
Organism: Actinomycetota bacterium; assembly: GCA_035577825.1. GTDB lineage: Bacteria > Actinomycetota > UBA4738 > UBA4738 > JACQTL01 > DATBHM01. The sequence goes on from DATLUW010000556.1 coordinate 1,633, forward strand.
GTGGCTCAGCTCCGATGGACGGAACTGGACGGCGTCGGCGCCGCTACCAGGCCGGTCTTCGGAGCAGTCGCTGAACAGCGTTGTGGCGCTCGACCAGGGCCTGATCGCCGTCGGGACCGACGGTCCGAACGCCGCCGTCTGGTCCTCCAGCGACCGAGGCAGCACCTGGGCGGAAGCCCCCGAACTTCCCAAGGATTCCTCGGAGACCCGGCAGACGATGCTGTCGGTGACCTGCTTCGGGGGGCAGCTGGTTGCGGTCGGGAGCAGCGTTTCGGACGCTGGGCAGGCTGCGTTCGGGTGGGTCGGAGCCGCCCCGGAAGGCCTGACCCAGCAGGCCGTCGGAGATCTGCCGACGTTCTGTCCGCGGTCGTCGTAGTCGCCGTCCGCGTTCACGGGGGGGCCGGCCGGGTTCGCCGGCCTTGGCGCGGGTCGCCGCCGGGGCGCGGGCCCGATAGACTCCCTCGGCCCGCACTGCAGAATCAGTCGAACGCAAGGAGCTGGCCGAACCCGTGCCCTCGCTGGTCAAGAAGCGCCGCAAGAAGATGCGGAAGAAGAAGCACAAGAAGCTGCTGAAGCGTACACGCCACCAGCGGCGGCAGCAGGGCCGCTAGCCCGGCCCCGTAGCCTCCTTGAGCCGTCCGATCGTCTTCCTCACCGACTACGGGCTCGACGACGAGTTCGTGGGGATCTGCCATGGGGTCATCGCGCGGATCGCGCCGGACGCCCGCGTCATCGACCTCGCGCACGGCATCCCGCCGCAGGACGTGCTCCGCGGCGCGATGGTGCTGGCCGGTGCCGTCCCGTACCTGCCGACCGACGCCGTGTACCTCGCGGTTGTCGATCCCGGCGTGGGCGGTCCGCGGGGCGCGATCGCCGTCGCCACCGCGGCCGGGCCGTTCCTCGTGGGACCGGACAACGGCCTGCTCTCGCTGACGTGGGCCGAGCTCGGCGGCCCGATCCGCGCCGTCGAGATCAGCTCGCCCGACGTCCTGCTCCAGCCGGTGTCGGCGACGTTCCACGGACGTGACGTGTTCGCGCCGGCGGCGGCGTTCCTGTCCGACGTGGCCGACCTGGACGCGCTCGGACCGGAGATCGACGTCGACGACCTCCAGCACGTCCACGTCCCGCCCCCGGCCATCGGCGACGGCGAGCTCGTGGCCGTGGTCCTCGGCGTCGACCGCTTCGGGAACCTCGAGCTGAACGCGACCCCCGACGACCTGGCCGAGTCCGGCCTGACCGGCCCGGCCCGCCTCCTGCTCCGCCACCCCGGCGGTTCGGCCGACGTGCACACCGCGCGGACGTTCGCCGACGTGCCGCCGGGCGAGGCCGCGCTCATCGAGGACTCGAGCGGTTCGCTCGCGGTCGTCGTGAACCAGGGGAGCGCGGCGAAGACGTTCGGCCTCGGGCCGGGCTCGTCGCTCACCCTGTCCGCGACCGGCTGACGCGAACCGGCCGGCTCAGGCCATCGACTGGCCGAACCGGTCGCCCGCCTCCGCGGTGTCGCCGATCCCCCCGGACCCCTCGCGCAGGACAACGCTCCCGGTCCCGGTCGGCCCGGTCGGTGTGCCGAACACCACGTTCACCGCGCCCGCGCCAGAGTCCTCGCCCGGCGCACCGATCGCCAGGTCGCGCGTCGACCCGTTCCCGAACTCGCCGCCCGCGAGGCTGCCGCCGAACCCGTCGCCGATCTCGGACGCGTCGAGCAGGCCGTTCACCCCCTGGTGGAACTCGAGCGAACCCGTCCCCGTCAGGCCGGACGACGAGCCGAAGATCACGTCCGCCCCGCCCACACCGGCGAGCACCACCAGGCCCGATCCAGGGATGCCCACCGCAAGATCTGCCTGCGGGCCGTTCCCGAGGTCGATCCCGAGCAGCGTGCTCCCGAACCGGTCGCCGCCGCCGCCGCTCCCCGGCACGTCCGGGTCGTCGCGACTCCACAGCTGGCTGCCGGTCGCGGTGAGGCCGTTCCCGACGCTGCCGTACAGCACGTTCACCGCGCCCTGGTCGGTGGCCGACAGATTCTCGCCCGGAACCCCGATCGCGAGGTCCGCCGGCCCGCCGTTCCCGAAGTCCGCCGCCGCCAGCGCCGCGCCGAACCCGTCCTCCGGGTCCACCTGGTCGAGCACGTTCGGCGCGTCCTGCGTCCACAGCTGCGAACCCGCCTTCGTGAGGCCCTTCGCCGTTCCGTAAATCACGTGAACGGCGCCGGTGTCGGGGTTCACTCCGATGTCCTCGCCCGGCACGCCGATCGCGAGGTCCGCCTGCGACGAGTGCCCGAGGTTCCTC
>DATLUW010000557.1:0-3544 GCA_035577825.1 Actinomycetota bacterium
CGACTCGATCGTGCGCGGGACCACCACCCGGCAAATCATCCAGATCCTCCGCGAGGCCGGCGCGGCCGAGGTCCACGTGCGCATCACCTCGCCGCCGATCCGGTGGCCATGCTTCTACGGCATCGACATGTCGACGCGCCAGGAGCTGGTCGCCTCCGACCTCTCCGTGGAGGAGGTCCGGGCGTTCGTCGGGGCCGACTCGCTCGCGTACCTCGAGCTCGAGGACCTGGTCGAGTCGACCGGCAGCACGGCCGGGGAGTTCTGCCGGGCGTGCTTCGACGGCGAGTACCCGGTGCCGATCCCGGAGCGCGAACCCACCAAGCTCCTGCTGGAACAGCCCGCCGGCGGGCAGTAGATGTCCGAGGCCTACCGGCGGGCCGGGGTCGACCTCGACGCCGCCGCCAAGGCCGTCTCGATGATCGCGGACCTCGCCGCGAAGGCGTCGAGGCCGGAGGCGCAGGACGCCGTCGGTGGGTTCGCCGGGCTTTTCGACCTCGGTGACGGCCGGCACCTGGTCGCGGCGACAGACGGTGTCGGAACCAAGACGGAGATCGCTCGGGAGACCGGCCGGCTCGACACCGTGGGCATCGACCTCGTCGCCATGTGCGCCGACGATGTTGTCTGCATGGGGGCAGAGCCGCTGTTCTTCCTCGACTACCTGGCCGTGGGAAAGGTCGTCCCCCAGCGGGTTGCCGCGCTGGTGGAGGGCGTGGCCGAGGGGTGCCGCCGCGCCGGGTGTGCGCTCCTCGGCGGAGAGACCGCCGAGCACCCCGGCGTGATGCCCGAGGACCAGTTCGACCTGGCGGGGTTCTGCGTGGGGATCGTGGACGACGACAAGCGGATCGGCCCTGACCACGCGCAGGATGGCGACGTCCTGGTCGGCCTGGCCTCGAGCGGCCTGCACTCGAACGGGTACAGCCTGGTGCGCGACGTGATCGCGCGCGCCGGCGTCGAGCTCGACGACCACCCGGAGGAGCTCGGCGGGCGGTCGCTCGCCGACGAGCTGTTGGAGCCGACCGCGATCTACGCGCCGCTCGTCGCCCGGCTGGCGCGCGACGGGCGGATCCACGCGGCCGCGCATGTCACCGGCGGCGGCATCCCGGAGAACCTCCCCCGGGCGCTGCCGGAGGGACTGGGGGCCGACGTCGACCCGACCGCATGGACCGCGCCCCCGGTGTTCGGGTTCCTGCAGGGCGCCGGTGGGATCGCCGACGCCGACCTGCGCTCGACGTTCAATCTGGGAATCGGCATGATCCTCGTGGTCCCGACCGGCGGAGCGACCGACGTGGTCGCGGCGGCCCGGTCGGCCGGCCACGACGCGAACGTCGTGGGGCGAGTCGCGTCCCCGGCGGGCATCCGGTGGAGGTCGGTCCCCCTCTGAGCGTCGCCAACCGAGAGGAGCTCCCGCCGTGCAGCCTCCCCAGCCGGAGGAGCCCGCGTCGATCCTCGTCATCGAGGACGAGGCCGACCTGGTCTGGGTCGTTCGGTTCAACCTCGAGCTCGAGGGCTACCGGACGTTCGTCGCGCCCAACGGGCAGGCAGCGCTCGACCTGCTGAACGAGGTCACCCCCGACCTCATGCTGCTCGACCTGATGATGCCCGTGATGGATGGGTGGACGGTGCTGCACGAGGTCCGGCGGCGGGGCTTGCGCTCAAAGGTCATCGTGGTGTCGGCCAGGACCAGCCAGCTCGACCGGCGTCGGGCCGAGGAGTACATGGTCGACGCGTTCGTGGCGAAGCCGTTCGACATGGAGGAGCTGCTGGCGACCATCCGGGGGCTCCTGCCGCCCCCTCGTCGGCAGGAGTGACCCCTTCAGGCCGTGCGCGTCGAGGTCCCGTCGCCCCCCCGACGACGGGACCCCTCAGCATTGGTGCGGGCAGAACCCACTTCGCTAGCGGGCCCCCTTGCGGGACGGCGGCGCGGGAAGGGTCGGTGCGGGGAGGAACATTCGTCCGAGGGATGCCGAGCCGAAATCCCGACTGGATCGGTGGAGGGCGGATGGCATGGGTGAAGCCTACGATCGCCCGCACGGGTGATACATCGGGCGAAGGTTCCGACATCGCTCGGCCCTCAGGATCCAATTCGACTCCGCCTTCCGACGTAGGTCGCCCAGCAGGTACCCGGCGGAGCTCGTGTGCCTTCCCCCGCCTCCCGGTCTGACGGGGGTCGGTTCAGCGGGCGGAGCCGTGCGGGACTTCGCCCGGGTCGTCGTCGCCCTGCTCGGACCCGGCGACCCCGCCGCGGAAGCCCGAGTCCACCGCCGGTTCCGTGGAGGCGTCCGAACGGGAGGGCGCGGAGAGCAGCGGCGACGTGAGGTCGTCCGACAGGGCGAGCAGCCCGGCCTCCGTCGCGGCGGACGCCTCGGCGAGCGGCGCGAACGCGCCTCGGAGGCGGTCGGGGATCTCGGTGATGCGCAAGCGGAGCTCCGCCATCCGGGCGTGGAGGTCGGCGAGCTGCGGGTCGACGCGGCCGCGCCACCCCGCGTAGTGCGCGAGCGAGATCCGCAGCTCACGCCACCGGCGTTCGGCCTCGGCGGTGTCGCGCGCGGTCAACTTGCGGGCCTGCTCCACGATCCGCGTGGCGGACTCCTCGGCGGTCCGCAGCAGGCGCGCCACCTCCTCGCCGACCGTCTCCGTCGTGGGCGGAGCCTCGAGCTGCTGCTGGACCAGCCGGTCGATGCGCTCCCGGAGCTCCACGACGTGGCGGTCCCGGTCGGCCAGGCGGAGCTGCTGTTCGCCGATCTGCCGCTGGAGGGCGGTCAGGCGCTCCTCCATCTCGGCGGAGCGGGCCTCGGCCTCGCGGGCTCGGTTCTCGGACTGCCGGAGCATGATGTCCCGGTCCGAGATGGCCTGATTGACGGACGATCGGCGATAGCCGAACAGGGCACGACCGATGTCGGATGGCTGATTGCTCATGGTCCCGCCTCGCGTCGTCCCACGGTTCGGGTGGATGCATCGTCACCCTAACTTGCGAGGGCGGTCGGGAATTGCACCGCCGGCCGTGTGGCCGACGCCGCGCACGGAAGGCTAGGAGACGACGCGCCCGAACCGGACCCGGATCCCGGGAACACGCACCAGCTCGCCGGCCTTGTTGCGGACGAGATACGTCTGCGCGGCCCGGTCGTAGTCCTCGAGGTTGCCGACCACTTCGCGGATGAACCCGTTCGGCAGCTCGAACTGGAACGACACGCGGCGGCCGACGTCGCCCGGCGCGACGAAGTTCTGGCGTCCCGGCATGCGGCCCAGACTAGCGGCGAACCCGGACGATGGCGTCGCCCGGCGGCTCGGGGTAGGCGTCGGGGTGGATGGCCCAGGCCATGATCTCGAGCCCGTCCACGATCCGCGGTCCCGGCCGGGAGAAGTACGCCGAGGCGTCGACCGCATAGACCATGCCGTTCCGCGCGGCCGGGGTCGCCGCGAACTCCGGGTTGCCGTACAGGCGCGACGCCTCCTCCTCCGCCTCCTCGAGGTAGTAGCCGCACGGCATGAACACGACGACCTCGGGCGTGGCGTCGGCGATCTCGCGCCAGGTGACCTGCTTCGC
>DATLUW010000558.1:0-15612 GCA_035577825.1 Actinomycetota bacterium
GGTCGCGCGAACCGGCTACCGCGCGAGCGTCGCGCTGACCCGGGTGCCGGGCGCGTCGACCGACTCGGTGAGCGCCGTCGTCTCGCTCGACCCGCCGGACGCGGCCGTGAACGCGAACTGGTTCGACGTGACCGTCTGGCAGGGCGGGAGCGGCACGTGGGGCGGCGGCGTGCAGGGTCTCGTGATCCGGCAGTTCCACGAGCTGTCGCCGGGCATCTACCGGAGCGAGGGCTCGTTCCCGGTCGGCGGGAACTGGAAGGCGCTCATCCGCCTGCACACCGGGAACAGCATCGAAGCCGTGCCGGTGTTCCTGCCGGCCGACCCGGCCATCCCCGCGCCCGAGGTCCCCGCGAAGGCGAACTTCACGCGGTCGTTCGTCCCGGACAAGCACATCCTGCAGCGCGAGGCGACAGGCGGCTCCCCGCTCGTGCAGAACATCGCCTACGTGCTCTGCGGGCTGATCGCCGTGGTCTGGGTGGCCTCGCTCGGCTGGGGCCTCCACCGCCTGGAGACCCGACGTCGGCCCGTGACCATCCAGGTGATGCCTTCTCACGAGGAGCGATTCCCACGCGCCGGCTGAACGAACGGATCGCGGGCGCCGCCGAATCCTGACTACACGGTGATCGCCTTCATCCGAAGGCCGGGACGCGATGCGGCGAGAGCCCGGATGTCGGCGGGGTCGGAGGTGAGGACTGCGCCCCCACCAAGCAGGGTCGCGACGGCCACCACCGTGGCATCGATGGTTGCCTCGACGCCGCTCAGCCCCGCGGTCGTCTTGAGCGAGGCGGCTTCACGGGCGAGATCCTCAGTGAGCGGAATCACGTGCAGCTTCGCGAGCACCTGGTTCGAGCGCGCGTCGCGCGCGTCTCCGTGCAGGGCCTCGGCGAGAACGGTTGTCGGCACGAGCACCATGGCTCCTCCGGCTACCGACAGATCCAGGGCGGCACGGGCGGTGTCACGGTTCTCGACGATCGCAGAGAGCCCACCGCTGTCGACGATCAGGCGGGTCCATGGTGCGGGTGTCCCGCGGCGGGCACTCCGCCTGACTGCCCTGGATTCCCGCCGCCGGGCCAACTATTCGTCCGTGAACCACTGCTCGAGCACGTGCTCGTAGGCCTCCTGGGACGCAGGACCTGCCTGGGCCTCCATCTCGCCGACGAGCTCACGGAGCCTGGATTGCGCCATCGTGTCCTGGAGCAGCGCGTTCACGGATGTCGAGAGCCCCTGACCCGGAAAGTGCTTCCTGATCTCCTCCACCAGGTCACGATCGAGTGTGAGGGAAACCTTCTGCTTGTCCTGCGGAGACGTCCGCGCCATGGCGTGAATCCTACCAAGAGTAGGATTCCCGGCAGAGGCCCGGAGTCGGTCAGTCGAAGATGCCGGCGTACGCGTTGAGGGCCGGCTGGCCGCCGAGGTGGGCGTAGAGGACCGTGGAGTCCTTGGGGATCTCGCCCGAGGTCACGAGGTCGATCAGCCCGGCCATCGACTTCCCCTCGTAGACGGGGTCGATGATCATGCCCTCGAGCCGGCCGGACAGGCGGATCGCCTCGATCGTCGACTCGACCGGGATTCCGTAGAAGTCGCCGGCCCAGCCCTCGAGGACGGTGATCTCGTCGTCGCGCACGTCGCGCCCGAGCTCGATGAGCTTCGCCGTGTTCCGGGCGATCCTGGCGACCTGGTCCCGCGTCTGCTCGAGTGTCGCGGAAGCGTCGATGCCGATGACCCTCCGTGGGCGACCGCCCTGTTCCTCCAGCGCGGCGAACCCGGCGACCATCCCGGCGTGGGTCGACCCGGTCACCGTGCACACGACGATCGTGTCGAAGAACACGCCCAGGGACCGTTCCTGCTCGGCGACCTCGAACGCCCAGTTCGCGAAGCCGAGCCCGCCGAGCGGGTGCTCCGACGCGCCGGCCGGGATGCCGTACGGCTGCCCACCGGCCTCCTCGACCTCACGCAGCGCCTCCTCCCACGAGCTCCGGATCCCGATGTCGAACCCGGCCGGGTCGAGCCGCACGTCGGCGCCCATGATCCGCGACAGCAGGATGTTGCCCACGCGGTCGTTCACGGGGTCGTCCCAGTCCACCCACTTCTCCTGCACCGGCCGGCATTTGAGCCCGAGCTTGGCCGCGACCGCCGCGACCTGCCGCGTGTGGTTCGACTGGATGCCCCCGATCGAGACCAGCGTGTCGGCCCCCTGCGCGAGCGCATCCGGGACGAGGTACTCGAGCTTCCGAACCTTGTTGCCGCCGAACGCCAGCCCCGAGTTGCAGTCCTCCCGCTTCGCCCAGACGGACGCCCCGCCGAGGTGCTCGCTCAACCGATCGAGCGGATGCACCGGGCTCGGCCCGAACGTCAGCGGATACCTCGGGAACGCTTCCAGCACCACCTGTCGCCTCCCTCCAGCCACCCATCGTTCGCAGGGATCGATGCCGTGCGAACGGCGCGCCTGGATCGTCGCACCTCCCGAAGGCCGACGCCGAAGTCGAGGCCGGCCCGGAGGGGTCGGGCCGGCTCCGGCCGGTGGGAGCCGCGGTCACTCGAATCGAGCGCGATCCGGCTGGGTGATCCGGTTCAGCAGGGGCATCGTCGACATGACGACCAGGGCCGACAGGGCCAGCCCGGCCACGACGGTCAGGTAGTACGCCGCGTCCGGGTGGCCCGCCGAGGCGAACTGCTGATGCGCGCCGAGGTGCGCGTTGAACAGTGCCCGCAACGGAGGTCCCACGATCGCGACCGCCACGGCCGCGGCGACCACCGTCGCGCCCGCCAGCGGGCCCATCGCCTCGAAGATGGCGACCCGGTTCAGGGTCCGAAGGGGCGTTCCCGAGAGCCGGAGGAGGGTGAACGGCCGCTTGCGGTCGAGCACCCCGCCCGCCACGCTGACCGCCAGGCTGCACCCGGCCACGACGAGGACCAGCGCCAGAATGGCGAGCGCGACCCGTTCGACGTTCGCGACGTCGTCGTTGCGGATCGCGGTGACCTCGCCGAAGGTCTCCGGCAGGATGGCTCCCATCTGCCACTCGGAGAGACCCCCCCGATCGAACTTGTCCGGTGAGGTCGCCGCCCTGGCGGTCAGGAGTGTTCGGACCCGCTCGAGGGTGTCGGGACCGTCGGTCTTCACCAGGAGTCCGCTCAGCCGGAGCCTCGACAGGGGAGCGGTGGCCCGGGCGCTCGCCTCGGTGACCGCGGGGAGGTCCTGGTTGAAGTAGATGGGATTGTCGCCCGTCAGGAGACCGAAGAAGTTGGCCTGTACCGCCGCGACCCCCGGAGCGCAGGAACCCAGCGCCGGCAACGCCCTGATGGCCGAGCAGCTCACGACCGAATCGGAACCGCCTGCGGCCGACGGGTTCGAATAGATCGGGACGACGTTCACCCCGGGCCGCGAGTCCAGGGAGGAGACGAGCTGGCTGCCCGCCGCGGGGTCGAGCCCACCGCCCACCGGCTCGGCGGCCAACGGGACCTTCAGCACGTTCGTGACCCCGCCCGCCGCCCCCTGCGACTGGGCGGCGTGGAACGCAGGAACGATGCAGGCGAGAACGGTTCCGACGAAGACCGCCAGCACCAGGCCCGCGGAGGTCCGGAACGCACCCTTGGGGTTGTCCGCGAGCCGGCGTGCGGCGAGCAGGCCCGCCGGCCCTCGCGACAGCCGGGCCACCAGGCGGGCGATCGCCATCGTCAGCCAGGACCCGCCCAGCACCAGCCCGGCCATGATGAGCAGCAGTCCGACCAAAGTGGGGCCCGCGTTCGGATTCCTGGGGTGTGCGACCACCGGGTCGATGAACAGCGGGATCCCGACGACGATCGGCAGGATCCGCCACCAGCGCGGCGGCCGGGTCGTCGTCCGGCGGCTGACCCCCAGGGGAGTGATCCGGACCCGGCGCAGCGCGACCAGCGAGCTCAGGGCGGCGAGCAGCGGGACGAGCACGATCGCGGCGAGGTAGCCCCACCCGGTCGGCGTCACCCTGGAGCCGAAGAAGTGCACGCCGGAGAACGAGATCGACTCGAGGAGCGGACGGAACGCCACGAAGGCGAGCACGCCGAGCACCGCTCCGGCGGAGGCGGTGACCACCGACTCGACCGACGCGATCACATTCACCTGCCGGGGTGTCGCACCGACCAGGCGCAGGGCGGCCAGTCGCTCCTCGCGGCGCGCCGCCGCCAGGCGGGTCGCGGTGTTGATGAGGATCAGGAGCGGGAAGAACACGACGATCGCGGCGATGCCGAAGGCGAGGCGGTAGAGCTTCGTGTTCCCCATCACCTGGGGGGCGCTCGCGATCCGGTTCACCTCGACCGTTCCGGGGAGGGCGGAGAGCTTCGAGGGGGAGTACCCCACCACGATCGCCAGCTCGTCGGGGTCCGACAGCGCCGCGTCGCCGAGCAGGCCGGCCTGCCGCCCGGGGAAGCGGTCGCCGAGCTCGTCGGCCGGGACGGTCTGCAGCAGTTGGGCCAGCGCCGGCGAAGCGAAGAATTGGCCGGCCGACGGCATCCGGGGGAGACCGGGGATGCGCGGCGCTCCCGGGCCGAGCGCGGCGACGTCGAGCACCTCGATGAAGTGGCCCTGGTAGATGTTCTCCGAGTAGTTCCAGAGCTCGGCGCCCGGGGTGGTCGCGGGCGCCGACACGGGCGTTCCCTGCGTGGACTCCCACGACGGCCGGTTGCTGGTCGCCTGGTATGCGTGGAACTCGGCCAGGACCCCGAGCAGGACGGCCACGCCCATGCCGACCGCCAGCGACGTGACGACCAGCCGCAGCCAGGCCTCGCGACCGGTCCTGGCGACGAGCCGCAGTCCGAGCCGGTACATCAGCGCGCCGCCGAGGGGGGGTGCGGCCGGGCGACACCGACCGGCTGGGCGGCGACGCCGACGGAGGGGTCGGCCCGAACTGCCGGCGGTTCGGCGACGGTGACCTTGCCGTCGCGGACGAGCACCATGCGGTCGGCGTACGCGGCGACCCGAGCCTCGTGGGTGACGAGGACGACCGTCGTGTACTCCTCCCGGACCAGCGTCACGAGGAGCTCCATGACGTGCTCACCCGTGAGCGAGTCGAGCGAACCGGTGGGCTCGTCGGCGAAGAGGACCTTCGGTTGGTGGACCAGCGCGCGGGCCAGCGCGACCCGCTGCGCCTCGCCGCCCGACACCTCGCCGGTGCGGCGGCCGCCGAGGTCGTCCAGGCCCAGGCGGGGGAGCCACGAGCGCGCGGCGGCGTAGGCGTCACGACGCGCCGTTCCCCCCAGCAGCATGGGCAGGGCGATGTTGTCCTCGATGGTCAGCTCGGGGACCAGCTGACCGAACTGGAAGACGAACCCGAAATCGGTCCGCCGCAGCTCGCTGCGGCGGTTCTCCCCGAGCGAATCGATGCGCCGGCCATCGAAGAGGACCTCGCCGGCGTCCGGCGTGAAGATCCCGGCCAGGCAGTGCAGCAGTGTGGACTTGCCCGAGCCGCTCGGACCCATCACGGCCAGGATCTCGCCGGATGCCACGGCGACGCTGGCCCCGTTCAGGGCGGGCGTCCTTCCGAACGACTTGACGAGCACGCGGCCTTCCACCATCGGATCGCCCGAGGTGGAGGACCCCTCGCGGCCCAGGGTCGAGATGCTCACGGCTGTACCTCCTCGTCGTTGTCGATGGCCGCGGCGATGGCGTCGAGCCGCGCCTCGGTCAGGTCGATCCATCGCAGGTCCGCCTCGAGGTGGAAGAGCCCGTGGTCGGCAAGCAGGCCGTCGAGGGATCCCGCCGTGCGCCGCAGCTCGGTGAGCTGCCGCATCCGCTCCAGGTGGGCGGCGCGCTGCGTGTCGAGGTAGGTCCGGGCCGACCGGCCCAGCATCAGCGAGAGGATCACCTTGGTGAACAGCTGCGTCTGGAGATGTGGTTCGGGCTCGATGGGCGTCCGGAGCCACTCGTCCACGTCGGCGGCTCCCCGCTCGGTGATGGAGTAGCGCTTGCGGTCCGGGCCGGCTCCCGGCTCGGCCCGGCCCGCGCTCACCTTGCCGTCGCGAGCGAGCCGGGAGAGGGTCGCGTACACCTGACCGAACGGCAGGGCCCTGCCCCACCCGAAGAACGTGTCGTAGTCGCGCTTGAGGTCGTAGCCGTGGCTGGGCTCCCGCTCCAGCAGGCCCAGGAGGGTGAGGGGTACGCTCATGGCGACGGAGAATACACTGAGCGTATACTCTGAGTCAATAGAGTTCTTCGGCGGGTCGTCGAGGGTTCAGACCAGGCGGCGTTCGGTGGCCCAGCGGGTGAGCTCGCTGCGGTTGCTGAGCTGGAGCTTGCGGAGGACCGCGCTGACGTGGGTCTCAACGGTCTTCACGCTGATGAACAGCTCCTTGGCGATCTCCTTGTAGGCGTAGCCCCGGGCGATCAGGCGGAGGACCTCGCGCTCGCGGGCGGTGAGCTGGTCGAGCTCGGGATCGCCCTTCGGCGGCGCGTCCGATGAGAACGCATCGAGGACGAACCCTGCCAGCCGCGGCCCGAACACCGCGTCGCCCTCGTGCACCCGGCGAACCGCGTCGGCCAGGTCGTCGGGCGCGATCGACTTCGTGACGTAGCCGCGGGCGCCGGCGCGGATGACCTCGATGACGTCCTCGGCTGCATCGCTGACGCTCAACGCGAGGAACCGCGGCGCGCCCGGTTCGCCTGCCACCTCACGGATCACGCGCGCGCCGCCCCCGTCCGGCATGTGCACGTCGACCAGCACGACGTCCGGCGCTGTGGCGCGAATCCCCACGATCGCCGAGGGGACGTCGCTCGCCTCGCCGGCCACCTCGAACTCCCGCCCGAGCTCGGTTCGCACTCCCGACAGGAACAGCTGGTGATCGTCCACGAGGAAGACACGGATGGCCTCTGCATCCATGCGCTCAGGTCCGTCGCCGGTCATTGCGCCGGCCTCGGCATCCGCAGCGCCACCTCGGTGCCCTCGCCCGGCGCGGTCGTGAGCGTCGCGGTTCCGCCGGCGCGTTCCATCCGCCGTTCGATGCTCTCGGCGATGCCGTGCCGGTCCTCCGGCACCGTCTCCAGGTCGAACCCCTTCCCACGATCCCGGACGAACGCGCTGACGAGCGCCGGTTCGACCTCGACATAGACGTCGATGCGGCGCGCGCCCGAGTGGCGGGCCGCGTTCGTCATGGCCTCGCCGGCGGCCTGGACGAGGGCCTGCAGCCGCTCGTCCACGATGGCGTCGCCGACCTGCACGACCTCGACCTCGACGTGGTGGAGTGCCTCGACGCGCCCGGCGACCTCCTCGATCGAACCGCGCAGCGTGCCGCCCGGCGCGGGCCCGCCGGCGTACAGCCACGCGCGCAGCTCACGCTCCTGCGCGCGGGCGAGCGTCGCCATCTCCTCGGCCGTTCGCGCCCGCTGGATCATCGCGAGCGATTGCAGCACCGAGTCGTGGAGGTGCGCGGCGACCTCGGCGCGCTCCTCCGATCGGATGCGCTCGCGGCGCTCCGCCCCGAGTTGCTTCACCAGCCGCCACACGCCCGGCCCGAGGATGAGGACGGCGCCGACCACGGTGACCCCCACCGCGAACAGCACGTTGCGAACGGCGCTCAACCCGAACGCGTGGTTCGCCGCGAGGAACACGGTCATGCCGCCGAGGATCAGCATGCCGCCGAACAGGATCCGGAGCACCGAGACCGGGCCGTTGAGGAAGGTGTCGACCCGCCGCGGGAGCCGCTGCGCGGCGAGCGTCCACCGGGCGCGGCGCTCGCGGTCGGCGCGCGTCCAGATGATCGCCGACCCCACCGCGCCCAGCGCGACCGGCCACACGATCGCGTCGCCGAACCACGCGCCGATCCCCCGGCACACGAACAGCAGCCCGAACACGACCATCCCGATCGCGACCGCACGCTGTGTGACCACCTCGGGACTCGGCTGCGGGGGCGGCTGCCACTCCGGCGGCGGGTCGACCGACAGCGCCCAGCAGACGAGGTAGGCGATCACGCCCACCCCAGCAGCGAACGCCAGCACCACGAACGACAGCCGGACGATCACGGGGTCCACGCCGAGCCGCTCGCCGAGCCCGCCGGCGGTGCCGGTCAGGATGCGGTCGTTCGGCGTCCGGACGATCCGCCACGAGCCAGGCGCGGCGTGGCGACCGCCGGCGCTCGGCGCCACCGGTGTGCCGGCGTCGTTGCCCGCCGGCGGCGCGGAGGTCCGCGACGAGGGGCCTTCGCGATCGGATCGGGGTTCGGTTCGTGCCATCGACGAACGCCTGGTCAAAGGGAGTGCAGGCGGCCCGACTCGATGGTCCCACAGCCGACCCGCCGGGACATCGGGGGAAACCCGGAGGCGGCGACCTCAGGGTTCTTCCAGGGACATCCCCGATGTCGCCCGGCGCGGCCCGGTCGCACGATGTGATGGCGATGGACGAGCCCCGGGAAGGACGTGAGGAACCGATGGCACAACGAACCGAACCCGCGACCGGCGGGCCCTGGCAGCCGCCGCCGGCGCCCATGCACAAGCGCCTGTACCGCCGCACCGACGACAAGATGATCGGCGGCGTCGCGAGCGGCCTGGCCGACTACTTCAACATCGACCCGGTCCTGGTGCGGATCGGGTTCGTGCTGCTCGCGGTGGCCGGGGGAGCGGGCGTGCTCGCGTACCTCGTGATGTGGTGGATCGTGCCGCCGTCGCAGGAGGTCTCGAACCCCGGCGAGAACGCCATCCGCCGGCTCAAGGGCGCGCCGACCTGGGTCGCGGTCGCGCTGCTGGTCATCGGCGGACTCCTGCTGGTGAACCAGCTCGGGCCGAGGCACAGCGACATCGTGTGGGGGCTCGGGCTGCTCGCGCTGGGCGGCCTGCTGTTCTGGCACTCGTCCCAGAAGACTGACGACCCGGGCCAGACGATGCCGTTGGTGCCGGCGCCGCCGCCCCCGCCGGCCGCAGCGGCCGGCTGGAGCACCCCCGCGGCGGGCGGGGACCCGGGCTCCGCGACCACCGCTTCGTTCTCCTCGCTCGGGACCAGCGCACCGCCGGCCGCGCCGCCGTCGGGTGGCCTGCCGCCGGTCCGTGACGTGCCGCCCGCCGGCGGGTTCCGCGAGCCGAGCGCTCCGTACCGCGAGCCCACCGTCCCGTACGTCCAGGCGCCGGCTCGCACGACCGCGCCCGCCCCTGCGCCGCAGCCCCGCCCGAAGCGCGAGCGGTCCGGGCTCGGCCTGGCCACGTTCGGCGCGGCGTTCCTCGCGGTCGGCATCGCGGCCCTGCTCGACAACTGGGGCGCGTTCGATCTCTCGCTCTCGCAGTACCTCGCCCTGGGCCTGCTGGTGCTCTCGATCGGCCTGCTGATCGGGGCGTGGTTCGGCCATGCGAAGTGGCTCGCGATCCCGGCGTTCTTCCTGGTGCCGTTCGTGCTGGTGGCGAGCCTGGTCACTGTGCCGTTCCAGGGCGGCTTCGGCCAACGAACGGTCACGCCGGTCTCGCTCCTCGCCGGGCAGGGGACCTACCGGCTGGTGGCCGGGGAGCTGCAGGTCGACCTCACGCAGGGGAACCTGGCGGCGCCGGAGTCCGCCTCGCCGGCGCTCGTCACGGCATCGGTGGTGGCAGGGACGCTCCGGGTCCTGGTTCCCGCCGGGATGCCGGTCCACATCCACGCGAGCATCGGTGCCGGCGCCATGAACGTGCTCGGCCGATACGACGACGGGTTGAAGATCGAACGAACGGTCGGCTCGTCGCCGGAGAACGCCCGGATGAACCTCGAGCTCGCGGTGTCGTTCGGCCGGATCATCGTCGCCCGCGCGATCGGGCAGTAGGAGGGAGACACGACCATGCGACGCCATTCGTTCGACGCCTTCTCGTTCGTCCTCGGGGCGCTGTTCGCCTTCGTGGGGATCGCGTTCCTGTTCGGGAACGCCGACGTCGCCGACATGCATCTCGCGGTCGTCTGGCCGCTGCCGCTGATCCTGATCGGCGTGCTGATGCTGGTCACGACCATCCAGCGACGCTCCCGGCCCGAGCCGATCCCGGCACCGCCGCCGGGGCACATGACCGCGGTCGAGCCCGCCACCGGGCGAATACCGGCACCGGCCACCGCGAGCATGCCGGCCACCGAGCGGACGGCGGTCGCGACCGAGGGGCGCCCCAGTGCGACAACGGACGCCGACGAGATCGAACCCTCCGCGGGCGCGGGCGAGATCGACGGCCTGGACACCCTCGACGCGCTGGACGCACTGCCCCGCCGCAGCAGCAGCGACACGGGCGATGCCGGTGACGACGATGACGTGGACGCCGTGGACGAGCGGGAGGATCCGGAGCGGTAGCCGGGCCCCTCAGCCCGCCCGTTCGAGGCGCGGCACGCCGTGGCGAACCTCGAACACCGCGTCCATGTGCTCGCCGTCGGTCGGTTCGATGATCGCGTCGCCGTACCACCACTCGCACCGGACGCGGTCGCGGTCGACGTCGAGCAGCAGGTAGCCGTGCCCGTCCCAGTCCGTGTACTTGATGTGCGGCAGCGCCTCGAGGAACGCCTGCTCCATCGGCACGCTCCCGGTGTCCGGCGGCCAGCCCTTCTTGTCGTCGACGTTCTGCGACGAGATCGACGTCGTCACGAACTCCACGGCGATCGGCTTGCCCGGGTCCTCTGCGAACGGGTCCAGATACAGGTCGCTCGCCATCCCGACGTGGACGTCGCCCGAGAGCACGACCGCGTTCCCCTGGTCGTCGTCCTCGAGCCAGCGCAGGATCTTCTCCCGCTCGAACGGGTAGCCGTCCCACTGGTCGGGGTCGGGCCCGGTCACGTCCGGGTTCATCAGCTTCAGCGCGACGATCCCCGGCTTCGCGACCTCGGGCAGGCCCTCGCGCCACAGGTGGGTCATGCACGAGCCGTTCCCCAGCAGACGCCAGTGCGCGGGCGACTCGCGCAGGCCGTGCAGCAGCCACGGCCCCTGCTCGGCCCCGAGCTGCGAGTGCGTCGGGTCGGCCATCGCGCCCGGCCGGTCGGGGTTCTCGCGGTGCGACCGAGTGTCGATCATGAACACCTCGGCCAGGTCCCCGAGATGGAACGAACGCCACACGCGCGTCGGGTCCAACGGGTCCGGCATTCGCTGCGGCATCCACTCCCACCGCGCTCGGAACGCCGCCGTCATCCGGTCGGACCACGGCCCGTCGCGCTCGGGGTGGTGTTCGGTCGATCCGCCGCTCCACGCCCCGTCCGCGAACTCGTGATCGTCCACCGTCGCGATGATCGGGTGGGTCATGTGCACCCGCTGGACGTCCGGGTCGCGCCGGTACTGCGAGTACCGCGTCCGGTAGTCCTGCAGCGTCACACACTCGTTCAGCGGTTCGAACGGCCGCCCGATGTCCTTGGACTTGGTCTGCGACGCCGGCGGGTTCTCCGCCGCCTCGTAGATGTAGTCGCCGAGGTGGAGCAGGAAATTCAGCTCCTCGCGATCGGCGATCCGGGCGTACGCGTTGAAATACCCGGCATTGAACTTCGCACACGACACGGCCGCGAAGCGAACGTGGTCGGTCTCGACCGGCAGGGTCCGGGTCCGCCCGATCGGCGAGCGCTCTCCGTTCGATTCGAACGCGTACCAGTAGTGCGTGTCGGGCTCGAGCCCTTCGACGTCGACGCTGACGCAGTGGTCGTGCTCCGCGACCGCGGTCGCCGTGCCGGACGCGACCACGTCGGTGAGCTCGGAGTCCCGCGCCACCGTCCACGTGAGCTCCACGTCGGAGTCGTCGGCCGTGGCCCTCGTCCAGATCACCACGCGGTCGGACAGTGGGTCGCCGGACGCGACCGCATGGCGGAACAGGCTGTCGTGCTCGCTCATGATCGTCGAACCTCCGGCGGCGAACGGTAGCACTCGCCTTGCGCTGGGGCTCCCCGTGGTGCAATCCTCCCGCACATGGCTGGCGACCTCGTCTACTTCACGATCGGCGTTCCGGACTCCGAACGGGGCCGGGCGTTCTACGCGCAGGTGTTCGGGTGGGAGTTCGCGTCGGGGAACATCCCGGGCGGCTTCCACATCACCGGAACGAACCCGCCGGGCGGCATGCACGTCGGCGGCAGTGCGCCGGGGTTCCGCCCGTACTTCCACGTGCCGGACATCGCGTCCGCGTGTGAGCGCGTCCGGCAGATGGGCGGGTACGCGGGCGAGATCAAGGGCTCGGCCGAGTCCGGCGCTTACGCGGACTGCGCCGACGACCAGGGAACGCAGTTCAGCCTGTTCCAGCCGCCGTCGACCGCAGCGCCCCAGTAACGCTGCTGCGCCCCCGGCCGACGAAACACCCGTTTCGATCCATGCCCGGTGAAGGAAGGGGAGAGCACATGCTCGGCGAGCACGGCATCGGCGTGACGCTGCCCGCATCGGACCTCGAGCGCGCCCGGCGCTGGTACGAGGAGAAGCTCGGCCTGACCCCGGCCAAGGAGTGGCCGATGGGTCTGCGCTACCGGAGCGGCTCGTCGTTCTTCGACCTCTACCCGACGCAGCACGCGGGCACCGCGAAGAACACGGCCGCCGGCTGGGACGTCGACGACCTCGAGGGCGTCGTCGCCGAGCTCCGCGAACGCGGCGTGGTCTTCGAGGAGTACGACTTCCCTGGCCTGAGAACCGTGAACGGCATCGCGGAGATGGACGGCGAACGCGCGGCCTGGTTCGTCGACAGCGAGGGCAACATCTTGTCGATCAGCCAGCTGACCTGAGCGTCAGCGGACGTCGCCCTCCGAAAGCGGGCGAGTCGCGGCGTAGCCGCCGGTGAACGGCCGGCTCCCGGACCCGTGGAGCGGTGGCGGAGTCGCGGTTCCCCCCGGGTGGCAGCTGTTCACGAACTGCATCGTGAACCCGGTTCCGTAGAACCAGACGTCGAACCCCTCGAACCCGCACCGAATCCACCCCGGCCCCTCCCATTTCCCGCGGTCCAGGTCGTAGTAGTAGGACTTGCCCTCGCCGGTGCCGCGAGAGGTTCCCAGGGAGATGTAGGGGCGCGCGCCGCGATCGGTCACGACGAAACTCCATCGCGCGGCCATCGCGTTCCCGTGTCCCGGGAGCTCGACGAACCAGGGTGAGTTCTCGTCCAGCGTGGTCGCCGGGGCATTCCACGGCGAGACCATGTTCAACGCGACGACGTCGAACCCCGGCTCGTGACGGACCTCGGCCCAGCACCGCAGGTGGATCGCGGCGATGTTCCGTCCGTCCGGCGGCGGGAAGCTCCCCTTCTCCGGCTCGCCGTTCGGACCGGGGTGGCAGGACTGGAACGGGCTGTTTCGGGTGTTCACGGCGGCGTCGATGGCCTCGGCGTCGCTCGCGGGCGGTTCGGTGCGGCGCGAGACGCCCAGCAGGACCTCGCCCATGCGGCGCGCCCCTTCGCACACCGGCTGGATCCGGAGCCTCCCCGCCCATCGGATTCGAAGGTCGTAGACATATGTTCGCCGCGTGCCGTGCGGCGGGATCTTCCGCGGAAACGGCGGGGGCCCGAAGAGCGGCACGACGCTCTGCCCGAGCTGGGTGCCGTTCCCGTCGAACACCCGGAGGGAGCCGAACCCGTAGGCCGTCTGCTGCGTACCGGTGTTGTTTCGGAACGCCATCTGGACGTGGGTCGCGTACCCGGGGTGCAGCTCGCGACTCGGGAACGATGCGACACACGAGACCCGGCCGTCCCCGACGGGCGCGGAGACGGTGATCGGCGCCACGGTCGCCTGCGCGCGAACGACGTCCACGAGGCCCGGGTCCGCCTGGTTCGTGACCGCGAACCGGAACCCGCCGCGTTCCCTCGCTTTGGAGGCGTCGAGCGCGCGGACGTGCACGTCCAGCGTGCGCGTCTCGCCCGCTCCGAGCGTCATGGCGTACCCGCCGGACACCACGTCCGAGGTCACGTCGGCGGCGCCGTCCGAGTACCGCAGCCCGAACACCCGGCCGCCGCCGGTGCCGTGCAGCACGAACGCCTGCGGGTCCGCGCCCGGATTCCCGATTCGGATCGAAGCCGGCCGGGTGCTGCCCGAGACCACGTCGAACGCCACACGCTCGTCGATGCCCGACGCCTCGACGACGCCCTCGCCGACGAACGTCCCGTTCGGCCCCGCGATGGCGGCATCGGGCGCCGTCGGGCTGCTTGCCGCGGCGACCGGCCCGGCCGTCGCGACCAGCAGCGCGAACGCCAGGATGGGGATCGCGGCTCGACCTCGCATCAGGCGTCCGTTATGGCACATCCTTGCGGCCGCGGGAAGTGCGAAGTTTCTGCCGGCCGACTACACGAACCTGAGCCTCGAGGTGTTCATGGACGTGGTGCCAGGAACCGGGCAAGCCGCGACCGAGCACGGCGGTGCGGCATCGCGGGGCGCGTCGGCGTCGCCCCCGGTGTCGTTCGTCGAGTTCTTCGAGGCATGGCGGCAGCCCCTGTTCCGGGCCGTGTACCTGATGACCGGGAACCGCGAGGAGGCGGAGGAGATCGTGCAGGAGGCGTTCGTCCGGGTCCTCGAACGGTGGGACCGGGTCGCGGCGATGGAACGGCCCGAGGGATACCTGTTCCGCGCGGCGATGAACCTCCACCGGAACCGCCGCCGTTCGCTCCTGCG
Source organism: Actinomycetota bacterium (assembly GCA_035577825.1). Taxonomy (GTDB): domain Bacteria; phylum Actinomycetota; class UBA4738; order UBA4738; family JACQTL01; genus DATBHM01. The sequence continues at coordinate 14,505 of DATLUW010000558.1, forward strand.
GGCGCCGCGCCGTGCATCGGAGGGTGCGTCCGCGGACGAGTTCACGCGGGCGGACGAGCGCGACGCGGTCGCCCGGGCGCTGGCCGCACTGCCGCCCCGGCAGCGTGCGGCGGTGGTGCTGACCGAGCTGTTCGACTTCAGCGCCGAGGAGACGGGCGGGATGCTCGGCATCCGCGCCGGCACGGTCCGGGCACATGTCCACCAGGCCCGCCGAACCCTCCGTGACGCGCTGGGAGACCGCGATGGATGACCTGAAGGAACGCCTCACCGCGCTCGGCGCCCGTCGCTCGCCCCCGGACGACCTGCTCGACCGAACCCTCGCCCGGTTCGACGAACGGCGTCGGCATCGGCGGATCGGCGGTGCCTTGGCCGGCATCGCGGCAATGCTCGTGCTCGTCGCAGTGCTGGCGGTGATTCTCACGAACAGAGAGCCGTCCGTGCCTACCTTCTCCCGGTACCACGATCCGTCGGGCTGGTCGGTGGACGTTCCGCCGGGCTGGACTTCACAGCCCTTCCGATTCGAATCGATCTCAGCCGGCGCTGAGGGCGTCCAGATCTCGAACGTCCCGCTGCCGGACCCAAAACTCCCTCCCGGCGCCTGGCCCGCGGCCGACCAGCAGGCGTTGCCTGCCGATGGGGTGTCGATCGTGGTGGCGCCGCAGGTCCCCCCATCGATCTGGATGGACGGCGCGGTCGACCTCCCGATGGACTTCCCCGGCGGGTGGGCCGAAGCAAGTATCAGCGGCGCTCTGCAGCCCGATCTCTATGAGACTGCGTTCCGAGGTGGGGAGGTGACCTTCATCGCCACCGTGACGATCGGTGTGCAGGCCTCCGAGGTGGACAGGTCCACGCTTCGCGAGATCGTGCGTTCGATCCGGTTCGATGGCCTGCCGACTCCGAATACGAACGAGACCGCCTCGACGTCCTCCCCGCCCGTGACCGCGTCGCCGGCGCCCGAACCGGAACTCCGTCGTGAGCACGACCCGTTCGGCTGGTCGGTAGGGGTGCCGGCCGGATGGAGATCGCGCCAGTTCGGGTTCGCATCCGGGTCGGTGAGCGCGGAGGGCATCCAGATCTCGAACGTCGAGCTCCCGGAGCCCGGCCTCGT
>DATLUW010000559.1:0-2075 GCA_035577825.1 Actinomycetota bacterium
GTCGTCGTATCGCCGTAGCCGAAGCCCGTGTTCGCGACGTACACAGACGCCCGCGCCGCCATGTACGCCTGCGCCCAGTCGAGCATGCGCTTCTGGTTGTCCGAGGAGACCGTCGCGATCGTGTCGGGGACGTTCAGCCCGCTATGGCAGCCGACGGTGAAGAGCAGCCGACCCTTGTACGGATGCGATGAGTCCTGGCTGACGTCGGCCGTCGTCAGGAAGTCGCCGAACACCGGCGGCGAGCTGAGGCTCGCGGGCTGCGCGACCCAGTGGCTGTAGTGCGCCCAGATCGCGCCCACGTCCGGCACCGGGGTCTTGTTGAAGAAGTCGCCGAGGACGTCGTTGCGCGACCACAGCGTGCCCGGCGTCAGCAGCGCCTGCTGCGACGACGTCAGCAGTCCGAGCTGCGTCCCGAGCGAGCTCGAAGCCGCTCCCGCGCCGTCGCTGAAGAACGACTCGCCGGTGGTGAAGGCGCTGTGCAGGCTCAAGTGCCCTGCGACGGTCGGGTCGAGATACTGGTTGAGCTGGCCAATGATGTCGTCCGGCGTCTCGACGAGGCGCGAGACGCTGACGTCCGCCAACGGGATGTCGTGGCCAAGCCAGACGCGCTCCTTGAATGCGCCGTAGGCCTGGTCGGTCAGGTACGCGTTCTGCGCCGCAGCCGCATAGATGGAGTTGCCCTTCGTGAGCCCGTTCGTCGTGAACGCCAGGTCGTTGGCCTCGTCGACCTCCGGCGAGGTCGACGTGAGGTCCTGCTGGCGCCAGCTCGGCAGGGTGGTGTCGGTCCCGAGCAGGACGACGTACTTCAGCGACGGGTACTTCGGCCGGTACGACGCGACGAGTGCGTTGATCGAGCGCACGACGCCGTTGGCCGCGTCGATCGAGCACGGGTTCTGATCCCAGGTCGAGTACGCGTTCCGCACGTTTTGGTCGCCGTCGACCGGGAGGACGACGCCGCCGACGCGCGGGTCGGTCGCGACGGCGTTGAGCGGCGACGACGTGCCGAAGAGCTGGTCGGTGGCAGTCTGCCCGTACAGGCCGACGAGCCGCTGGCGGTTGATCAGGAAGAGCGTCTTGACGCTTGGGTCCGGACTGGACGGGACGGCCGGGAGCGTGCCGGGTGTCGCCGTGCCGAGGCCGGTGACGGGATCGCACGCGGGCAACGTCGGCGGTGGCGTCACCTTCACGCGCAGGACGTAGTTGTCGTTGCTGAACGCGCCGTTGTAGCCGCTGACGCCGATCACGGCGCTGCCGCTCTCGCCGCGGGTCACGATCTGCGCCGCCTCGTTCACGGTTCCGCGGTTCGCCGAGATGCTGCCCGCGGCGATCGAGCCGGCAGGGATCGACCCGGCGGCCAAGTCCTGCGCCGCGTCGGGCTGCAACGCGCTGTTGGAGTTGTCGACGCTCGGGTTCGAGTCCTCGAGCGGGATGCTTCCCGCCGCGATCGAGCCTGCGGCGATGCTGCCGGCGGGGATGCTTCCCGCGGCGCTCGACTGCACGCCCGGGGCGCCCGGCTTGTTGACCACGAGGTCGAGGTCGGCGTCTCGCGGCACCTTCAGGTAGGCGGTGATCTTGGTTCCGGGCGCGAGGCCGGTGACCGGAAGGCGGTAGAAGTCGACGTCGCCGGCTGAGGCGATGTGCCCGACGATCAGCGTGTTCTTGTCGATCGTCGGCGCGGTGCTCGAGTCGTCGCTCGGCTCCCAGTTCTGAGTCACGACGACGGGCGCCTGCGACGCGGCCGAGTTGACCGTCCCGCCCGCGGTGACGTCCACGGCCGAGCTCTGCGAGCCCAGGGTGAGGCCGGCGTACGAGGTGAAGTCGAGACGCACGTGCCGCGTCGCCGTGCCGCCCGCGCACGGGTTGGCCGGAATCGTCGACCAGACCGGGCCGTCGGCGCCGACGGTGGGATCGGACCCCGCGACCGGCGCCGCGCTCCCGTACGTAAACCGCGACGCGCCGGCAACGGGGAAGAAGCCCTTCGGCAGCTTCACGTGAACTGAGAAGCTCGTCGCCCGCGAGCAGACGAGGTCGAAGTCGACGTGGTAATGGACGTTCTTACCGGTGCCGGCGACGTC
>DATLUW010000560.1:0-3654 GCA_035577825.1 Actinomycetota bacterium
CCTGCAACAGACCTTGCAGGTGCTCGGCTCGGTGGGGGTTGGGCTGTTAGTGTTCGTCGCGATGGCGCTCGTGCTGCGGATCGAGGATCTGCGACAGGTCGTTGGCATGACCGTCGGGCGGTTCCGCAGGTGAGTCTCCGCGCCCGCTGGCAGGACGAGCGGGGGCTGGTCGGCAAGGCCCTTGTCATCCTGTTCGTCGTGATCATCATCATCGGCCTGATGGCGGTCGAGGCCGGGTCGATCATCTTCACGAAGCTCTCGGTCGACAACACGGCCGACTCGGCCGCCGCCGAGGGCGAACGCGCCCTCGCCTCCTCACACAGCGCCACGGAGGCGTGCGCCGCCGCGAAGGCCTCCGCCCTGGAGTCGGACAAGGAGATCCACTTCGTCGCCTGCACGGCCGTCCCGCAAACCGGCGAGATCACGATCAAGATCCGCAAGACCGCCCCGACGCTGATCGTGCGAAGGATCGGCTTCCTCCGGAAGCTCGGGGTGGTGAAGGCCACCTCGAGCTCCAACCCGGGCGTCGAGAACCCGTGAGCCCGCACGTCGGATGAGGCCCGTGCCCGGCCGGCACGGCCGGCCGGGGGTGCGCGGATAGACTCCTTCCCCGTGGAGGACCTGGTCGCCGGCACCGCGCTCGGGGACCGCTACGAGCTCGACGAGGTCGTCGGCTCGGGCGGCATGGCCACCGTCTGGCGGGCGCACGACCGTGTGCTCGACCGCGCAGTGGCGGTGAAGATCCTGCACGCCCGTCTGGCCGACGACCCCGCCTTCGTCGAACGCTTCAATGCCGAAGCCACCGCCGCCGCCCGCCTCACGCACCCGAACATCGTCCACGTGTTCGACGCGGGGACCGACGACGGGGTGGCGTTCATCGTCATGGAGCTGATCGCCGGCGAGACGCTTCGCGAGCGCCTCCAGCGAACGGGCCCGCTCGCGCCCGAGGAGGCCGCCTCGATCATGGTCCAGGCGCTGCACGGGCTCCAGTTCGCGCACGACCACGGGCTGATCCACCGCGACGTGAAGCCGGCGAACCTGCTGGTCGCGCCCGACGGCCGGGTGAAGATGACCGACTTCGGGATCGCCAAGGCCGCGTACGCGGGAACGGCCGACCCGACGACGACCGGCCGGGTCCTCGGGAGCGTCCCCTACCTCGCCCCCGAGCAGGTGGAGGGGAAGCAGCTCGACGCCCGCACCGACGTGTACGCGGCCGGCGCCGTGCTGTACGAGCTGCTGACCGGGCGGACGCCGTTCGTCGCCGAGACCGACCTCGCGGCCGCCATGCTCCGGCTGACCTCCGACCCGATCCCGCCCCGCGCGGTCCGTTCGGGGATCCCGCGGGGGCTCGACGCGGCGGTCATGCGCGCGCTCGCCAGGGACCCGGAGCTCCGGTTCGCCTCGGCGACCCAGATGGCGGTCACGCTCTCCCGCTACGAGGCGGGCGCGGCGGTGGTGGACGACCGCTCGCAGGACGAACACGTCACCCGGGGGTTCTTCCGGTCGTGGATGGTGGTGCCGCTCCTCGCCCTGCTCACGGCGGCGGTCGTGATCGTGATCGGGATCGCCACGAACATCATCAACTCGCCGTTCACCGGAGGTCCGACCGAGGGGCCGTCGGGGACGGCGACCGGCGGCGGCACCGCGACGCCGCCGCCCGCCTCCGGGGCCCCGCTGCAGATCGCGCAGACAATCGACTACGACCCGCTCGGCGACAACCAGGAGCACCACGAGGACGTCGCGCTCGCGACCGACGGGAACCCGGCCACGTTCTGGGAGACCGAGGGCTACCACAGCCCGACGCTCGACAAGGCCGGCGTGGGGCTGGCCTTCGACCTCGGGCAGTCCGAGCACGTGACCGGGTTCCGGCTGCAGACGCCGCTTCCCGGGTGGTCGTTCCAGGTCAAGGTCGGCGACGAGCTCTCGCTCGACCAGATGACGAACGCCTCCCCGGTGCTGACGGCGGGGACCACGATGCGCCAGGCCCTCACCCCGACCACCGGGCGGTACGTGCTGGTCTGGATCACGCAGGCGGTCCCGGCGCCCGACGGGCAGAACCGTGCCGAGATCGGCGAGTTCTCGGTGGTGGGCGGGCCATGAATCGTTCGGTCGGACCGGTCCTCCGGCAGCGCACCGTCGCGGGCCGCCGTGGCTGAGGATCGAACCGACCCGGAGCTCATCGAGCGCTACCTGGCGGGGGACGCGGCGGCCTTCTCAACGCTGGTGCGCCGCCACGAGAAGCGCGTCTACAACCTGTGCTACCGGATGCTCGGTCGCGAGGAGGACGCGCGCGACGCGGCGCAGGACGCGTTCATCACGGCGCTCCGCAAGCTCTCGTCGTTCCGGGGAGAGGCGCAGTTCACCACGTGGCTGCACCGCGTCACGGTGAACGCCTGCTACGACGTCCTGCGTCGAAAGAGGCGCGAACCCATGCTCGAGCCGTCGCGCGAGGAAGACGCCCCCGAGCCGCCCGGACCGGCCTCGCCGGACCACGCGGACAGCGCGGTCGCGGCCGTCGACGTGCAGCGGGCGCTGATGCGGGTGCCGCAGGAGTTCCGGGCGGTGCTCGTCATGCACGACGTCCACGACCTCGCGTACGAGGACATCGCCGAGTCCCTGGGGATCCCGGTGGGCACGGTGAAGTCGCGCCTGCACCGGGGGCGGGTCGCGCTCGCCGGGGAGCTCGGAGAGAGCGAACGCGGCCGCGGCCACCGGACGGCCGCCCCACCCGATGACGACCACGAGGCCGGCGCCGGGGAACGGGATGCACCGGCCGGCGCCGAAGGAGTTCCGGATCCCCAGGAACCTCCCGCGGCACCGCCGCCGTCCAAGGAGCGATTCCCCGAATGAGCGATCACCTCCGCCCCTCCGACTCCGCGCACCCCTCCGACGAGACCCTCGCCGGACTGGTCGACGGAACCCTCACGGTCGCCGAGCGCGCCGAGCTCCAGGCGCACCTCGACGGGTGTGAGCGCTGCCGCGCCGAGGTCGGGCTCGCCGACTCAGCCGCCAAGGCCCTCCGCTCGCTCCCCGAGCTCGACGCTCCGTGGGGCCTCGGCAGGGCGGCGATCGAGGAGGCGAAGAAGGGCGTTCGGCCGGCCCGCGCCCGCCGGTTCGCCGCCGCGGCAGGCATCGCGGCCGCCGCCGTGCTCGCGGTGGGGATCTCCGTCGCGGTGCTCCGCGGCCCGCAGCACCCCTCGCCGGCGAGCGAGGCCGGGGCGCAGACCTCGGGCGCCACCTCGTCGGCCGCCGGGACCGGGGGCTCCAAGCTCGTGCCCGCCCAAGCTCCGAGTCCACTGTTCCTGAAGTCCTCCAAGAACTACTCGGCCGACGACGTCGCGGAGCTCGCGACCAGGTACTCGGCGCTCCGAGCCCCGGGGAGCCCCAAGACCGTGAACCCGCTCGCGAGCACGGTCCCCGCCCCGACGCAGCCGGGCACCGCCGGCGCATCGGGCGCGACCGGAACCACCGGCACGTCGGGCGCGGTGAGCACGTCCGGCACGTCGAAGAACTCGGGGGCGTTCTCCTCGAGTGGCGTGAGCGGCTCCACGGGCACGTCGGGACCGGTCGCGGGCGGCAGCGTGGACGACCTGGCCGCCGTGAACCCGGTCCAATGCCTGGACACCGCGGCGGGCTATGCGAAGTCGACCACGC
>DATLUW010000561.1:0-2207 GCA_035577825.1 Actinomycetota bacterium
CACGACAGGGTTTTGGCCGTGCGCTTCGGGTGCACGATCATTGGCGAGAGTAGGTGTGGTAGGTCGTGGAAGTGGCTCAGCTCGACACGCTTCGGGTCGATCAGCACGAGCTTCACCTCGTCCGGCGTCACCCGGCACAGCAGCGACGTCAGGAACGAGTTGATGAGCGAGGACTTCCCGGCCCCGGTCGCGCCGGCGATCAGGATGTGCGGCATCTCGGAGAGATTCACCATCACCGCCCGGCCGTGGACGTCCTTGCCGAGGCCGACGGTGAGCGGGTGGCGGGCTTCCTTCGCGGCCTTCGACCGCAGGACGTCGCCCAGCATCACGAAGTCGCGGACCTTGTTCGGGACCTCGACGCCGATCGCCGAACGCCCCGGGATCGGCGCGATGATCCGCACGTCGGGGGTGGCGAGGGCGTACGCGATGTCGTCGGCCAGCGACAGGACGCGGTTCACCTTGGTGCCGAGCTCGACCTCGACCTCGTACATCGTCACGGTCGGGCCGCGGTGCGCGGCCGGCACGCTCGCGGCGACGCCGAATGTCCGGAACGTGCGCTCGAGCGCCTCGACCGTGTGCTCCTCGTCGCGCGTGTCGGTCGAACCCTCGGGCGCGCGCCGCAGCAGGTCGAGCGGCGGCAGCCGATAGCCGCCCTTCCCCGGCGTGGGGAACCGGATCTTCGACGACGGCGCGGCCGACTCGGCCTCGGGGACGGTCACCACCGGCGCGACCGTTCGCTGGTGCGGTTCGTCCTCGTCCTCGGGCCCGCGGGTCACGCGGGGCTGCAGACGGGGCTCGTCGACGACCACGACGTCGTCGTCCTCATCGTCTGCGATCACCGGCCCCTTGAACCAATTCACGATCGACCGGACGACGTGCGAGAGCGGCGTCCCGGTGAACACGAGCAGCCCCAGTACCACCATTCCGGCGCAGATGATCATGGCCCCGGGCTGCGATGCGATCTTCGACAGCGGCCACGCCACGACGGCGCCGATGAGGCCACCCGAGTCGTGGACGCCCGAGTAGCCGGTCGTCGGGCTGGGGTCGAGCCGGAGCAGCGACAGGATGCCGAGCGCGCCGCACAACAGGATCGCGAACCCCAGCACCATGCGGATGCGGTCGTCCTCCGCGGTCCCCCGCAGCAGGAGGACGCCCCAGTACGCCGCGACCACCGGCATGACCACGGCGGCGATGCCGGTGAACGCGTGCGAGGTGTAGTCCACTACGTCGCCGAACGGCCCGCCCGAGTCCAGCCACAGCCCGAGCACGGCCAGCATGGCGAGCACGATGAGACCGATGCCGAGCGCGTCGCGCGCCCACGGCTTCAGGTGGCGCGCCGCGCGCCGGGGAATGCTGGGCTGGTCGCTCCGCTTCTTCGCCTTCGCCGGCGCCCGCCTGGGCGCGGGCTTGCGGGCCGCGGGCCTGCGTGCAGTTTTCGCTGCCATGTCGAACTCCGCCATCTCCGGGGCCGCGCTGCCCTTTCGCGGCGAATATCGACTTGTGTGCCGAATCTACACCTCGAGGATCACCGGCACCACGGTCGGCTTCCGCTTCGTCTGCTCCCAGAAGAACTTCCGGATGACGCTCCGGATGTTCTGCTGCAGCACCAGCGGGTCGGTGACCTCCTGCGCCGCCGATTCCTTCAGCGACAGCATGACGAGTTCCCGCGCCCGTTCAAGCACGCCGGGCGAAGCTTCCTCGTCCACGACGCCGCGGTTCACCAGGTCCGGACCGCCCACCAGCTCGCCGTGGTGCGCGTCCACCGCCACCACGACGAACAGGATCCCGTCAGCTGCGAGCCGCCGGCGGTCCCGCAGCACGACCGGCCCGACGTCGCCGATCCCGATCCCGTCGACCATGGTCACGCCCGCCGGGATGCGCTCGCCGAACCGGCACTCCTCCCCGATCTCGACCGAGTCGCCGTCCTGCGCGATCAGGACGTGGTCGGCGGGGACGCCCACCTCGCGGGCCAGCCGGGCGTGGTGCGACAGGTGGCGGTACTCGCCGTGCACCGGCACGAACCACCGCGGCTTCACGAGGCTCAGAACGAACTTCAGCTCGTCCGCCCCGGCGTGCCCGGACACGTGCACGGGCGCGCTCGACACGGAGAACACGTTCGCACCACGCCGGTACAGCCCGTCCACGACCCGGTGGATGGCCGGTTCGTTCCCGGGGATCAGCGACGACGACAGGACCACGGTGTCGTC
>DATLUW010000562.1:0-3956 GCA_035577825.1 Actinomycetota bacterium
GCGGATCGTGTTCTCCGAGGACGCTCGCGACTTCGCGCGGGCGGAATGGACCGCGCTCGTCGACTCGGATCCGGCGGCGACGTTCTTCCACCGACCCAAGTACCTGAAGCTGTACTGGGAGGAGTTCGGCGAGGAGGCGGAGCTCCTGCTGGCGTTCGGCGAGGAGGACGGCCGGACGATCGGGGCGTGCGCGTTCGAGCTGCACGACGACCGGCTGCTGCGGTTCCTCGGCGGAACCGAGGTCACCGACTACATGGGTCCCGTGGCCGCGCCCGGATTCGAGGACGCGTTCGCCAAGGAGCTCATGGGTGCGCTGCGCGAACGCGCCGACTGGTCGACGGCCGACCTGCGCGGCCTGGCCGAGGACTCGCCGTGGTTGCCGCGCCTGGCGGACGCCGCCGGGTCGCTGGGGTTCGAGGTCGAACCCGGCCTCGACGCGGTCGCGCCGTTCCTGGCGGTGCCGCCGACCTGGGACGAGTACCTGGCCGGGCTGCCCGGGAAGCTCCGCCACGAGATCAAGCGCAAGGCGCGGCGACTGGACGCCGAGGTGGGGGAGCACCGCCTGGTGTTCGCGTCGCCGGAGACGCTCGAGGCCGATCTCGGCCTGTTCGCCGAGATGCACCGGACCAGTGAGGGGCCCAAGGGCCACTTCATGGTCCCGGGCATGGAGCTGTTCTTCCGCCGGCTCGGCGACCTGTTCATCCCGGAGGGCGAGTTCCACCTGGCGTTCCTGGAGACCGGCGGGCAGCGGCCGGCGGGGGCGATCGCGTTCCGGTTCCGGGGCGTCTTCTATCTGTACAACTCGGCGTTCGACCGGTCGATGCGCGACCTCGCCCCGGGGATGGTGCTGGTCGCCGACCTCATCGAACACGCGATCCACGACGGGTGCGGGTCGTTCGACCTGTTGAAGGGCGACCTCGAGTACAAGTACCGGTTCGGGTCGGTTCGTCGGGAGGTGCGCCGTCTGGGGATCGCTCGAGGCTGAGCATTGCTTGACTTGCCCGGGGCGCGGGGTCGTAATCTGCTGATCACCGCATCCAGGGGAGGGGCATCTCATGCGTGCAGTGGCGCGTTTCGCGGCATCCGTGACCGCCGTCGTGATGATCGTGGGCGGAACCGTCGGGCCGGCGGCTGCCGCCGCCGGAGATCTCGATCCCGGCTTCGGGGGCGGGGACGGCCAGGTCACCTCGAAGTTCGACTCCGGCAGCGCGACCGTCCAGGCGCTGGCGGTCCAGTCCGACGGCAAGATCGTCGCCGGCGGGTCGGTCGACCTGAGCAACGCCAACCAGGCATGGGTGCTGGTCCGGTACAAGCCCGGTGGACAGCTCGACCCGACGTTCGGTGAGGGCGGGCGCGTCGTCACGGACTTCACCGCGGGCAACGACGTGTTGGAGGGCCTCGCGATCCTCGGCAACGGCAAGATCGTCGCGGGCGGGCACACCACCACGATGTTCGCGGCCGTCCGATACACGAATGACGGGCATCTCGATCACTCGTTCGGCGGCGATGGGAAGGTGCTCGTCAACTTCGGGTCCAACTTCGACGGTGCCTACGACATGGCGAAGGCGCCCGGCGGCAAGGTCGTTCTCGCCGGCGAGAAGGACACGGGGGGCGGCGGCGGAGCCTCGTTCGCGCTCGCCCGCCTCACGTCGGCCGGCGCCCTCGACCACACGTTCGACGGCGACGGGAAGGTCGTCACGCCCTTCCCCGGTTTTTCGGCGTACGGCGACGACCTGATCGTCCACGACGACGGTTCGATCCTGATGTCGGGAGAGCTCGACTCCGCGAATCCGCCGGAGGTCGGCCTGGCCGCCTACCGTCCGAACGGCTCGCTCGACCCGGCGTTCGGCGACCACGGGCAGAAGGCCGTGGACGTTCCCATGTTCCCCCGCGGGCTGGTCCAGCTCCGGTCGGGCAAGATCGTGCTGGCAGGTTCGATCGTCACGGGCGGCCCCTACGACGCCGCCCTCCTCCGGCTCAAGCCGGTTGGCGATCCGGACCAGTCGTTCGGCCCCGGCGGGCTGGTGACCCAGGACTTCGGGGCCAGCGACTACGTGGAGGACCTGCACCGGTCCGGCTCGGGGTTGGTGATGGCCGTCGGCCTCGATGTCGTGAACCACCCGGACGACCGAATGGCCGTCGTGCGGTTGGTGGCGAACGGCGCACCCGACCCGGCGTTCGGCGACCAGGGGGTGGCGAGGTCGACGCTCCAAGGCGGGTTCGCCCAGGCGATCGCGGTGCAGAAGGACGGACGCGTTCTCCTCGGGGGCTCGGCGTCGGGGACCACCGACGACGCCATGGCCGTCGCCCGGTTCCTCGCACCCTGACCGCGGGCATCCCCGCAGCGACCGACACGTGCCGCGCCTTGAGCGGCACGGCCGGGGGCGGTCGTCAGGACATCACGACGCGGCCGGAGGCGAGCAGGTGGTGCGCCCCGTCGTACACCTCGACGCGGTTGTACTTCGAGATGTCGGTCGAGGTCACGAGCCACGCGTCCGTCGAACCCTCGGAGTTGAACTCCGTCCGGTGCATGAAGATCCGCCCCTTCGGCGAGTGGAGCACCACGCGAACGGTGCCCTCCGCGCCGGGCGAACGCACCAGTACGAGCACCCAGGACTGGCCGACGTCGGAGTCGTAGAGGATCGCGCTCCCCTCGACCTGGCGCGCGCCTTCGCCCTGCAGCGTCGCGACGCGAACGTCCCGCCCGCCGAGCGCGTGCAGGAAGTCGTGGTAGGCGGCGGCATCCTCGGCGTTGTTGTTCGCGTGGACCGTCGAGGTCGAACCCCAGGCCACCGTCCCGGCGAGCACCGCGACGGTCGCGGCCACCGCGAGCCACGTCCACCGGCGGCGGCGGTGGGCAGGTCGGAGGTCGACCACCCGGTCGGGCTCGGCGCGCTCCTCGGCGACCGCCGCCATCACGCGGTCCTTCAGTTCCGGGGGCGGGTCGGCCTGGTGGGCGGCGCGAGAGAACGTCGCGAGGCCCTCGCCGAGCATCGCCATCTCGCGGCGGCAGCTGCCGCAGCCGCGCAGGTGGTGGCGGACGGCGTCGTCGTCCGACGCCGGGAGCGTCCCCAGCACGTGCTCGGGGAGCAGCTCGGTGACCTCGTCGCAGGTCGGGGCGGGCGCATCCTGCTTCACGCTGCATCTCCTCTCGGATCGGGCTGCAGCGCCTCGCGAAGGCGGAGCAGCCCGGAGCGGATCCTGGTCTTGGCTGTGCCGAGCGGGATCCCTTCCATCTCGGCCACCTCGGCGCTCGTCTTGCCGCCGAAATACGCGAGCTCGAGCGCCGCGCGCTGGCCGTCGGTCAGGCCCGCCATGGCGGCGCGGGCCCGTTCGACCAGGTCCTTCGTCTCGGCCACGCGGTCGGGGCCCGGCTCGGGGTCGGCGTCGTCGAGCGGCCTCGTCGCCTGGACGGTTCGCGCCTCGAGCACGCGGCGCCGGAGCGTGTCGAGCGCCAGCGAGCGCGCCACGAGCAGCACCCACGTGTCGAGCGAACCGCGGGCGGGATCGTACCGGTCGGCCGTGCGCAGGAGCTTCACGAACGCGTCCTGTACGAGGTCCTCAGCGGCGGCTTCGTTCCCCAGCATCACCAGTCCCAGTCCGTAGATACGCGACGCGTAGCGGTCGTACAGGTCCTCGGAGGCCTGCACGTCCCCGGCCGCGAACCCCCGCATGAGGCGTGGGTCCGGCGGCGTCGTCGAGTGTTTCGATCGCACGCGTCGCACGGTAATCCCAAGGGATACGAACGAACACCCCGTTCGGCTTGTTCCGCCTGTGGCCCGGGTGGTTGCGATTCCGTTGCGGACGGCTCAGCCGAAAACCCGAATCGAACGCAGCACGTCGAGCGCGAGGTCCTCGTCGCCCCCGATCGTGAGCGAGCCGTTCTCGACGTAGACGTCGGCGTCGACGCGTCGCGTGGCCACCATGGCGAACTCGTACCCCCGGCCGCCGATGGT
>DATLUW010000563.1:0-2224 GCA_035577825.1 Actinomycetota bacterium
CTTCCTGACCCAGTCCGCGCCGGGGTCGGAGCAGAAGTTCACCTACACCCCGTCGACCGAGGACGGCACGACCGCGGCCGGGACGCTGATCCTGGACCCGATGGCATTCGGGTCGGACACCTACGGCGCGGACATGAACTCCGACGTCGAGTGGACGATGGTCGGCGCCCCGACCTACACCCCCGGCACCGGCGGCGCCGGCACGTCGAAGTTCCAGCGGACCGTGACGAACGGCGCGGCCGGCAACAAGGTCCTCGAGGACGTCGATGCCTGAGCCGGTCGTCCAGGTCGAAGGCGCCCGGGAACTGCGGGCCGCGCTGAAACGCCTCGGAGAGGACCTGGAGGACTTCAAGGACATCCACGCCCAGGTCGCCTCGCAGGTCATCGCCGCCGCCGGCCCCCGGATCCGGTCGAGGTCCGGGCGCCTGGCCGGGTCGTCCCGGGCCGGGTCGGCGAAGACGAACGCGACCGTCCGCTACGGCGGCGCCCGGATCCCCTACGCCGCCGCCGTCCACTGGGGCACCGGTGCCCGCCGCGGCCGGCCCGGCCCGCACAACATCACCCCGAACCGGTTCGTCGTCGACGCCGCCCACGACACCGAACCGGCATGGACCGACCTCTACTACCGGGCCGTCCAGGCCAAGGTCGACGACGCGATCTCCAGGAGCATGAATGAGTAAGAAGATCGAGCTGAAGTCCCCGCGGCTGCGGGTCGTCATCGGCGACGTGGAACTACCCGACACCTGGCAGGAGTACGAGGTCCAGACGATGGGCCGGGACCAGACCCGCGCCGAGTCGCTCCTGGCCAAGAACAAACTGGGCACCGCGCAACAGAACCCGATCAAGCTCGCCGACCTCACCGCGTGGGCCGCCCTGGTCCGAACCGGTCAGATCGACCTCACCTGGAACCAGTTCCTGGCCACCTACATCGAGGTCACCGGCGGCGACGACGACGAGGAGTCCGGCGCGGTCCCTACCCGGCCGGCACCCGAAGCCGGCTGATCATCGAGATCGCCCGCGCCTGGGGCAACCCGCCCGCGGCGTGGGCCGACGAGGACGACGAGACGATCGCGACCGCGCTGGAGATCCTGGCCATCGAGGACGACAAGATGAAGGAGGCAAGACGTGGCCGGTAAGTCAGCGATCCTGTCGATCAAGATCCTCACCGACGCCACGAAGGCCCAGGCCGGCCTCGGCGACGCCGAATCGTCCCTGGACAAGTTCAAGGGCACGATGTCCAAGATGGCCGTCCCGGCCGCGGCCGTCGTCGGTGGGCTCCTGGCGATCGGTAAGGCCGCCGCCGACTCCGCGTCGCAGCAGCAGCAGGCGATGGGGTCCCTCGACTCCGTCTACGGGCCGGCCGCGGCGAAGGTCAAGGCGTTCGCCGCGACCTCCGCCGAAGCCGTCGGACTGTCCAAGACGGCCTACGCCACCGCGTCCGCCGCAATGGGCGCGTCCCTGAAATCACTGGGCTTCGACCAGGACAAGGCCGCCGAGGCCTCGAACAAGATGATCAGCCTCGGCGCCGACCTCGCCGCGACGTTCGGCGGTACCGCCGCCGACGCGGTGTCCGCGCTCGGTGCGACGCTGCGCGGTGAGTTCGACTCGTCCGAGAAGTACGGCCTGGGACTGTCGGCCGCGACCGTGCAGGCCGAGCTGGCCGCGAAGGGACAGGACAAGCTCGAGGGGCAGGCCCTCGCGACGGCCAAGGCCCAGGCGACCCTCGACATCGCGACGAAGAACGCCGCCGGGTCGATGGGTCAGTTCGCCCGCGAATCCAAGACCGCCGCCGGGTCGCAGGAGATCGCGAACGCGAAGTTCGACGACGCCAAGGCCGCGCTCGGTGAGAAGCTGCTGCCCGTCCTCGCCGCCGTCACCACCAAATTCGCCAGCCTGGCCGACTGGATCAGCAAGAACACCGTCGTCGTCGGCATCGTCGTCGGCGTGATCGGCGGCCTCGCCGCCGCCGTCCTCGTCGTCAACGCCGCGCTGTCGGCCTGGGCCGCGATCCAAGTGGTCCTGAACCTCGCGATCTGGTCCTCCCCGATTTTCTGGATCATCGCGGCCGTGGTCGCGCTCGTCGCCGTCGTCGTCATCATCGCCACGAAAACCCAGTGGTTCCAGACGATCTGGGAGGTCGCGTTCAAAGCCATCTCCGACATCGTCCAATCCGTGTGGGGATGGATCAGCAAGAATTGGCCGCTGCTGCTCGCGATCCTGACCG
>DATLUW010000564.1:0-3923 GCA_035577825.1 Actinomycetota bacterium
AGCATTGGCTCGTCTGGAACGAGAAGGCAAACGAGCTTCGGTCGATCAAGGCAGAGGACCCTCGCTACCGGCACCGCGAGCTGTACACCGCTGACCGGATCCGCGAGTACATCCAGTCCGCGATGGGCGAGCTCTCCTCCGACGATGAGCGCCCGGAGATGCTCGCCGCCCAGCAGGGCGACAGCGCCGAGACGGCGGCGGAAGCGTTGAACCAGTTGGCCGCGTACGCGTGGGATCACGAGTGGGCCGGCGACAGCGTGATGCTCCGGTTACGCCGCATCGTTCTCGACCTCGGCTACGCCGCCGTTCGATGCCGATGGGATCAGGAGGCTGGACCCGAGAAGCAGCAGCCGCAGTACGCGCCGCTCAGCCCGGAAGGGTCACCACTGCCGCCCGATCAGACGATGATGCTGGCGCAGAACGGGGCGATGCCGGACGGGTCGCTGCCGAAGTTCAAGAAGATCGGCCGTGAGGGCCGCACCGTCTGGGAGGTGTACTCCCCCTTCCAAATCCTCACCCCTCCGGGCGTGGTGCATGAGGACGAGTTCGCGTGGGAGATCCTCCGCCGCCCTGTCCCGATCGAAGAGATCCAGGCTGTCTACGGGATCAAGGTCAGCGAGGACACCGACATCGTGTCCGGCGTCGGCGTTCCGTCGTCGCTCGGAACCGTCAGCGGGAACCGCTCCAGCAATCGGCTCCGCGATCACGCCTGGGTGTACACGTGCTTCGACCGTGCCACTGCTGCGAGTCCGACGGGTGGGGAGACGATCCTCGGCGGCGGTAACTACGACGTCCTCGACCACTCCGACACCTTGGAGTACGAGCATGGCGGCAAGCCGCACACGGGGGTCGTGTACTTCCACTGGTGGCGTCTCTCCGACCGGTTCCAGTCCCGGTCGTTCGTGGAGCCGTTGAAGGATCCGCAGCGGATTATCAACCGCCGGGAGACGCAGAACGTCGAGCTGATCGATCGTTCGATGCCGAAGCTGATCGTCCGCAAGGGCGACTGGCCCGACACCACAACAGGTGATCCGCTCGAGATCGTGGAGTTGGAACGGAATGCGCAGGCGCCGCAGCCGACCGCGCTGCCACAGCCGGGCACGTGGATGTACGCCGACAAGCAGAGCCACGACGAGAACCTCTCCCACGCCTCCACCCTCTCCCCCCTCCGCCTCGGCGAGAACCCCGCCGCCGTCCAAACCTACGGCCAGCTCGCGCTCCTGAACGACAACGAGCATGGCAAGCGGTCGACGATCCAGATGGAGCACTCCGCTGCAAAGGCGATCCTCGTCGAGCTTTCCGTCGGTGACATCAAGAAGTACTGGCCGGATGAGAAGCAGGGGATGATCTTCGGGGAGCAGGACCAGATGCAGGCGGTCACGTTCCGCAAGAGCGACATCCCGGCGGAGTTCCGGGTGAAGGTCGCGAAGGGGCAGCCGCTTCCGAGGTCGCAGGGTGCGGAGGTGAAGAAGATCGACTCGATCTTCGCCGCCGCCGTCCAAGCGGGTGCGACCGCGGCTGATCCGATGGCGTGGGCGTCGTGGTACAAGCGGTCGATCGAGGCCGGGGCGGCGCAGGCGTTGCCGACGCAGTCGCCGTCGTCGCAGCAGCAGCTCGCTGAGATGGAGAACCAGCTCATGCGAAGCGGCGTGGACAGTGTCCCGGCGAACTACGACCAGTTGGTCGAGCACCTTCCGATTCACCGGGCGGCGCAGGATCAGGCGCGCGCCGCCGGGGACGCCACCCTGTCGGGTCGGATCGAGCGGCACATCCAGGCGCACCTCCTGATCGAGCAGCAGAACGCGGCGCAGCAGGCGGCGCTCGCCCCCTCGGGGGTCGCGGGACCATCCGATGCGACTGGGCCGCAACAGCCAGCCGGTCCACAGAACGGCGGGCCGCAACAGGGCGGACAGCAGCAAGGCGGCGGCGGACAGATCCCCGCCTTCGCCCCCAAAGACTTCGCGGCACTCTCGACCGGCCGCTAACCCCCTCTTTCTCTCACGTTCGTATCCACCTAGGGCGAGGAGCCCGAAAGGAGTCACATCATGGCCCGCATCTCCGAGGAGCAGTTCGTCGTCAAGACGTCCCCCAACTCCGCCGCCGGCGCCGAGGTGGCCTTCACGGCGGCACAGAATCTGCTCGTCAAGACATTCCACGTCGCGCTCGTCACCGACGCGAACGCGGCAAACCGCCAGGTGCATTTCACGTTCGAGGACGCAGCCGGGAACGTGTACGCACGCTTCGTCGCCGGTGGCACCCACGCGGCGTCGCTGACCCGTCAGTACGCCGGACGTCCCGGCGAGTTCGCCGCTCCCGCGGTGGCGGACACGGCGTTCATCATCCCGATCCCGAACGGCGGGATCTACCTGCCGAACGGCGGAAAGATCAAGACGGTCACCACGGCGATCCAGGTCGGCGACGACTACGGCGTTCTGACCGTCTCGGCCCGCTACTAAGGCCCACAAGCAAGGAGGACGTATGCTCGACCTGTTCGAGTTCGAAGCCGTGCCCGATGACGGGGGCGGCGGAGGTGCGGAGTCGGCAGCGCCGGAACCTGCCGAGCCCGAGCCGACCCCTGACGTCGCGACCGAGGGGGAGCCGGCCGAGCCGACTCCTGCCTCTCCCGAGTCAGCGTTTCAGGACACCCCGGAGTTCCGGGACGCCGTGTACGCCGAGGCGCAGGCGGTCGTCGACGCCAGGCTCTCCCAGATGTTCGGGCAGCCACAGCAGCAGTTCAATCCGCCAATCGCCGGTGCAACGCCGGGTCCGCTCGCAGGGATCGACCCGGCGATGCTCGACCCGTACTCGGAGGACTTCGGCGTCAACCTCCTCACGGCGATGCAAGGCCTCATCCAGCAGGGCATCGCCCCGGTGACACAGACGTTCGAGCAGCAGCAGTACGCCGCCACTCTCGAGCGCGGCAACGAAGCACTCCGCGACATCGTCTCCGACGCCGTCTCGGCCGGTGACGAGATCACCGAGGAGTCGAAGGGAATCGTGGAGCCGTTGGCGACCGCGATGTTCGCGCAGTTCGCTGAGCGGTACGGCGAGACGAATCCACGCGCCGCCGAAGCGGCTGTCTACCACGTCGTCGACACCCTCCGGGCGATCGAGAAGGCCGCGGAGGCACGTGGAGCCGCGAGGCAGGCGAACCAGCTTGCCACCCTCGCCGGTGCACCGGCCGCCGAGCCGGGTACCGCCGCAACCGCGCCGGGTGTTCCCGGTCAGCCACAGCGGTACCTCTCACCGGATGAGATCGCCCAGAAGTACGCCCTCGCCTAGCGGGGGTTAGCGCAGCAGGGCCGGAGCCCAAAGCACCACATCTGCCCGGATCAACACCGGGGCTGCGCGTCCCCATCCCAACCAATCCGTCATCCCCCTGAAAGGACATGCACATGGCCTCAGCGGCCCTCACCAACTTCCAGAACCTCATGACCGAGGTGATGCAGAACGAGCAGCTCGTTTTCGGGTTCGAGACGCCGCTGCTGCGCCTCGTCACAGGCATGAGCCAGGACGCGAACTACGTGATGACCCGCGACCCGAACCGCGAGCGGGCCACCCCGATGAACGTCGGCAAGGATCAGTTCCACGGCAAGAAGGTCACTCAGCCGCTCCTGCTCAACGAGGTCTCCTCGGGGTCGCTCGGAGAAGGGTCGACTTTCCTCGTGCCGGGCGTGATCGACACCGCGCAGGCGACGTACAACCTGATCGACCGCAACACGATCATCGGCCTCTCTATCGACGCGATGCGCGACACGGAGAACGGGTCGAGCTCGGCGATCAAGGCGACGACGATGTACATCCAGTCCGCCTACCGCTTCCACGCCCGCACCGACAACGACTACCTGCACGGCTCCGCCGTCGGCACCTCCGCGACGAACGGTCTGCTCTGCAACGTCTCGTCGAACGAGACGTTGCAGAGC
>DATLUW010000565.1:0-5783 GCA_035577825.1 Actinomycetota bacterium
CGATCTCCGCGATCGCTGCCGTTGCCCTGGTCGCGCTGATCGAGTCGTTCGTGTTCCGTTCGGCCGGCACGGCCGAGGCCATCCGTGACGCCCGAACGGTCTCCGCGACCGTCGGCCGCGGCATCGTGGAGCCGGCGCTTCGGAACGGGGTCCTCTCGGGCGACCCGAAGGCGATCGCCGCGCTCGACCGCGTGGTGCACCGGCGGGTGCTCGACGCGTCGCTCGTCCGCGTGAAGGTATGGGACGCCACCGGCCGGATCGTGTACTCGGACGAACCGCGGCTGATCGGCAGCCGCTACCCGCTCGGCGCGGACGAGATCGCCGCGATCCGCGGGGACGGCGCGCAGGCCGACCTGTCCGATCTGAGCGCCCCCGAGAACCGGTTCGAACGCCGCTTCGGCAAGCTCCTCGAGGTCTACCTCCCCGTCCACACGCCGAACGGGACGCCGCTGCTGTTCGAGAGCTACCTGCGGTACCGCGAGGTCGCCGCGAGCGGCCGGAAGGTCTGGCTCGGCGTGGTCCCGGCGCTGCTGATCGGGCTCGTCGTGCTCGCGCTGGTGCAGATCCCCCTGGCGTGGCGGATGGCGCGGAACGTCGAACGCGGCCGGCAGGATCGCGAACGCCTGCTGCGGAGGGCCGTCGAGGCCTCGGCCGCCGAGCGGCGCCGGATCGCGGGCGACCTCCACGACGGCGTGGTCCAGGACTTCGCCGGGCTGTCGATGTCGCTCTCCGCGGCGGCCGACCGCGCTGCCTCGTCCGGCGACGCCGACGCCGCCGACGCTCTCCGCAGCGGGGCCGACCGGACCCGCCACGGCATGCGCCAGCTGCGAACCCTCCTGGTCGAGCTGTACCCGCCGAACCTCCACACCGCGGGCCTCGAACCCGCCCTGTCCGACCTGCTGGCGCCGCTCGCGGCGAAGGGCATGCGAACGACGCTCGACGTCGAACCGGACCTGCAGGTCGATCCGACCACGGAGGCGGTCGTGTTCCGGACGGCACAGGAGGCGCTGCGGAACGTCCAGAATCACGCGGCCGCCGACGGTGTCGAGGTTCGCCTGCTCGGCGGGGCGGACGGCACGCTGGTCCTGACCGTCGAGGATAATGGCCGGGGGTTCACGCCCGACGAGGCCGACCGGAGCGGCGAGCGCGGGCACATGGGCCTCGCGCTGCTCGCGGCGCTCGCCGAGGAGGCGGGCGGCGTGCTCGACGTGGACTCGGCGCCCGGCGAGGGGACGACCGTTCGTCTCGAGGTGCCGCCGCAATGACCGACCGCATCCGCGTGGTGGTCGTCGACGACCACGTGGTCGTCCGGGCGGGCCTCGAGCAGCTCCTCGCCGGCTTCGACGACGTGGAGGTGGTCGGCTCGGCGTCCGGCGGCGATGAGGCGGTGGAGGTCGTGGCCGAGCACGAACCCGACGTCGTGCTCATGGACCTGTCGATGCCCGAGGTGGACGGCATCGAGGCCACCGCCCGCATCGCCGAGCGGACGCCTGCCTCTCGGGTCGTGATCTTCACGTCGTTCTCGGAGCGCGACCGCATCCTGTCGGCGATCGACGCCGGCGCGATCGGCTACCTGCTGAAGGACGCCGAACCCGAGGAGGTTCATCGCGGCATCCAGGCGGCCGCTCGGGGCGAGTCGCCGCTCGCCACCAAGGCCGCGCAGGCCGTCGTGGCCGCGCGCATCGAATCCCGCCCGGCCCGCGAGCTCACCGACCGCGAACGCGAGGTGCTGGTGCTCGTCGCATCCGGCCTCGCCAACAAGCAGATCGCGCGGAAGCTCGGCATCGCCGAGAAGACCGTGAAGGCCCACCTGACGAGCCTGTTCCAGCGCCTCGGCGTGGCCGACCGTACCCAGGCCGCGCTGTGGGCCGAGCGCCACGGCCTCCTCGCGAACGCGAACCGCTGATCCGCGCAGGCGGTGGGGCCGGGCCGGCTCAGGTGACCGGGTTCAGACGACCGGCTCGAGCACCCGCTGCCCAGCTGCCGGCTCGGGCGCCTCGTGCAGCCCGATGCGCGCGTGGAGCCGCCGCAGGAACGGCGGCGCCCACCAGTTCCACCGGCCCATCAGCTTCATCGTCGAGGGAACCAGCAGCATCCGGATCACGGTCGCGTCGAGGGCAACGGCCAGCGCGAGCCCCACACCGAGCTGCTTCACGGCCAGCATCTCGCCCGCCGCGAACCCCGCGAACACCGCCACCATCAGCAGCGCGGCGAGGCTGACCACACCGCCGGTTCGCTGCAGGCCGGTCGCCACCGCGAGGTCGTTGTCGCCGGTCCGGTCGTACGACTCCTTGATCCTCCCGAGCAGGAACACCTCGTAGTCCATCGACAGCCCGAACGCGAACGCGAACACCAGCACCGGCAACACGAACCACACCGACCCCGTCGGGTCGAACCCCAGCACGCCCGACAGGTGCCCGTCCTGGAACACCCACACCAGCGTCCCGAAGGACGCGCCGAGCGACAGCACGTTCATCACGAGCGCCTTGATCGGGACGACCACCGACCCCGTGAACAGGAACAGCAGCACGAACGTCGCCAGCGCCACGAACCCCAGCACCAGCGGCACCCGCGACGAGAGCTCCGACTTCGCGTCGACCGTCTCGGCGGCGCGGCCGGTGACGAGCGTCGGAAACGGCTCGTGGATCGATCGGATCTGCCCGACCAGCGCGAACGTCGCCTCCGACTCGGGGACCGACCGCGACACGACGTCGATCTCCACGACGTGCGCCCCGATCGCGCCGACGTCCGCGCGCACCACGTCCGGCATCGCGCCGAGCCGCCGGACGTACGCCGCGTACGCCGACCGCGACACGCCCGGCTTGCGGACCGCGACCACCTCGATGGGGTCGTCCGTCAGCGCCGGGAAGTGCGCGTACATCGCCTCGAAGAACTGCCGGTTCTCCGAGCCGCGCGGGAGGTACCGCGCGTCGGTGTCCTGCGAGCGGATCTGCAGGAACGGCACCGCCAGCACCGCGAGCCCGACCACCAGGACCGGCACCGCGATCGCCGCCCGCCGCTGCATGACGCGCGCAAGCCGGAAGAACACCCCCTGCCCGTCGGGCACCGTCGACGCGGCGGCCGGGCGGATCTTCCGCCCCCAGATCGACAGCAGCGCGGGGACCAGCGTGACCGCCGCGGCCATCGCCACCAGCACCACGCCGATGCCGCCGTACGCGACCGACCGCAGCCCGCCCTGCAGCAGCAGCAGCCCGGCCAGCGACACGGTCACCGTGAGCCCGGAGAACACGATGGTCCGCCCAGCCCGCGTGGTGGTCCGTCGGACGGCCTCCTCCACGGCCAGCCCCCTCGCGCGTTCCTCGCGGAACCGGCTGATCGCGAGCAGCGAGTAGTCCACGGCGAGCCCCAGCCCGAGCATCGTCACGACGTTCACCGCGAAGATCGAGACCTTCGTCACCGACGCGAACCCCAGCAGCACCAGCAGGCTGCCCGAGATCGAGACGAGCGCGACGACGATCGGCAGGATCGCGGCCCGGAAGCTCCGGAACGCGACGAGCAGGATGATCAGGATGAGCGGCAGCGCGATCAGCTCGGCGCGTTCGAGGTCGGACTGCGCGGTGTCGTCCATCTCCTGGCCGGTGAGGTCGTCGCTCCCGGCCACCGTTCCCGGCGTGATCCGCTCCAGTCGGGCGGCGGCGTTCGCCTGCGCGGCGTCCCACGCGTCGCCGTCCAGGTTCGAGCTCAGGTCGACCGCCACCAGGAACCCCGACCCGTCCGCGGCCGCCAGGTCCGGCGAGTCGGCCGGCGTCAGCACGCCCGCGATGCCCGGTATGGCCTTGAGGTCGGCCACCGCACGCGCGGTCGCCGCCCGGACGGCCGGGTCGTCCGGCGACGCCGGCACGAACGCGGCCATGTCCACCGACGGACCGTTGTGAGCAGGGAGCTGCCGCATGAGCCGGTAGGCCCGTTCGGATTCGGAGTTCGACCGGCCGCCGGTGTCGGTCGTGAGCTTGCCGAACACCGACCCGCCGATCGCGGTCCCCGCGACCAGCACGCCGATCCAGGCCACCACCACCAGCCGCCGGTGGCGGTACGCGACCCCGCCCAGCCGCGCCATGATTCCCTCGTTGGCCGTCCGCATCGCGGTTCCCCTTCGCTCCGGTGGGCAGGATCGATGCTCGCTCCGGGGCGCCGCGTCGTCGTCGGCCGGGGGGTTGGAACCGGGTCAACCCACGGGTTGACCACCACGGTCCCGCTCGGGACGTGGTTCAGTCGGAGCCGGGGCGAACGAGACCGGACTCGTAGGCCACGACGACGGCCTGCGCGCGGTCGCGCAGCCCGAGCTTCGCGAACAGCCGGTTGACGTGCGTCTTCACCGTGGCCATCGACAGGAACAGCTCGCGCGCGATCTCGTGGTTCGATCGGCCGCGCCCGATCAGCGTGAGCACCTCGCGCTCGCGTTCGGTGAGGCCATCCAGCTCCGGCGCGGCGCCCGCCCGCGGGTCCGGCGTCTTCACGAACTCCTCGATCAGCCGGCGGGTCACGGTTGGGGAGAGCAGCGACTCTCCCTCCGCCACCACCCGAACCGCGTTCACCAGGTCCTCGGGCGTCACGTCCTTGAGGAGGAACCCGCCGGCCCCGGCGCGCAGGCCCCGGAACACGTACTCGTCGAGGTCGAACGTCGTGAGGATCAGCACGCGCGCCGTCTGCGCCTCGTCGGTCGTGATGCGCCGCGTGGCCTCGATGCCGTCGAGGCGCGGCATCCGGACGTCCATCAGCACCACGTCCGGCCGGGTTCGCGTCGCCTCGTCGACCGCCTCCAGGCCGTCGCCCGCCTCGCCCACCACATCGATGTCGGGCTGCTGCTCGAGGATCATCCGGAACCCCGTCCGCACCAGGGCCTGGTCGTCCACGAGGAGCACGCGGATGCTCAGTCCGGCACCTCGGGGTCGCCGAGCGGGAACGTCGCCCGGACCTCGAACCCGCCGCCCTCGCGGGCGCCCGTGTGGAGCGTCCCCCCGTACACGGCCACGCGCTCGCGCATGCCGGCGAGCCCCTGCCCGTCCGCGCCGTCGCCGTTCGCGGCCGGTGACGGCCCGCGCCCGTCGTCGGTCACCTCGACGTCCAGCGCGTCGGGTTCGAATCGAACGAGCACGTGCGCGGTCGCCGGGCCCGCGTGCTTCAGGGTGTTGGTGAGCGCTTCCTGGACCACTCGGAACGCCGCGAGGTCGAGGCCCGGCGACACCGGCTGCGGGTCGCCCTCGACCGAGGCCTCCACCTCGAGCCCGGTGCCCCGGAACTGCTGCACGAGGTCGTCCAGCGTTCCCAGTCCGGGCTGCGGCGCCAGATCGGCGTCACTCGAGGACTCGCGCAGCACGCCGAGCGAGCGTCGCAGCTCGGTCATGGTCTCGCGGCTGATGCGTTCGATCGAACGGAGCGCCTCCTCGGCCTGATCGGGATGGTCGTGCACGACCGTGCGGGCCGCGCCCGCCTGGACCGCGATCACGCTGACGCTGTGCGTGACCACGTCGTGCATCTCGCGGGCGATGCGCGATCGCTCCTCGAGGGCGGCCTTCTCAGCGGTGATCGCGCGCTCGCGTTCGGCCCGTTCGGCGCGGTCGCGGAGCAGCTCGTCCCGCCGGCGCCGGGCCCGCGTGCTGTCGCCGAGCACCCACCCACCGAGCAGGATCGCCGCGCTGGTGACGATGTCGCGGAAGTCCTGGTGGCCGGAGATCGGCGGGATGTTGAGGACGATCTCCGCCACGATCAGGATGCCGAGCGCGATCAGGGCCCGGTCCCGCCGCGCGTACAGCGCCACCGAG
>DATLUW010000566.1:0-5751 GCA_035577825.1 Actinomycetota bacterium
CGTCGAGCAGGCGAGAGGCCGGTTCCCGCCCGGGGGTCACTGGTCGTAGTCGTACAGGAAGCCCGGCCGGTCGGGCGTGGCGTCGGCGGCGGTCTTCCGCGCGACGCAGTACATCTGCTCGCCGCGGTGTTCGGTCGGCAATCGCTGCTTCCGCAGGAGCCGCTCCACCCATTTCGTGTCGAACGTCTCGATCCGCTCGGTCTCGAGTGAGCTGATGGTGAAGCCCGCGGCCCGGACCGTCGCCTCGAGCTCCCCGGGTGTGTACTCGTGCACGTGCGGGATCTCGGGGTCGCCTTCGTCGGTCACCGCGGGATAGCGCGAATAGATCTGTGGGTTCGCGTCCATGGTGAGCGAGTGGGCCAACGACGTAAGGCTCACCACGTTGGGCGTCGTGAGGACCATCGTGCCCCCGACCTCGAGCACGCGGTGGATCTCGCTCAGCATGCGGATCGGGTCGCGGATGAGGTGCTCGATGATCTCGCATGCCAGCACCGTCTCGAAGGACTGATCCTCGTACGGGAAGCGATCCCGTTCGACGTCGAACCCGTCGACGTCGCACCGGAACACCTCGCGCCCGCCGATCGAGACGCCGACGGATTTCGTCTCGCCGAGGTGGCCGTAGTAGGCGGCACGCACCGCCCCGTAGCCGAGGAATAGATTCAGGGCCGAAGCCATGTGGAGGTACGAGCCCAACTCCAGCGCGCGCCCCGAGCCCTTGGAGGGAGGAACCCGCAGCAGGGTCTGGACCAGGCGATGCGTGTGGAGGTCGACGTAGCCCCTGCCATCGGGTGGCAGATCGAGCTCGCGGAAGAACTGCTCCAGGCGACCGGCGAGGTCGGCGCGCGACATCTCCGGCACCCTACCCCCCAGAGGCGGAAACGGCCGGTCGTCACATCACCAGCACGACCTTGCCGCTCGTGCTGCCTTCCTCGATCAATCGGTGCGCCCTGCTCGCCTCCGCGAGGGGAATGGCGCTCGAGACATGGACCCGCAGCTTCCCCTGCCGGACCAGGCCCACCAGGGAATCGAGGCCGAGCCGATCGGGTTCGCAGGAGACCCCCACGAAGCGATGGCCGGCCGCAGTGACCCGCGCCGCGACCTCGCGGTTCCCGTGGTCGACGGCGGTGAGGAAGACGCCCCCGCGGCGCAACGTGCGAAGTGATCGACCGACGGTGTCTCCGCCGATCAGGTCGAAGACGACGTCGACGTCCCGCGCGACGTCCTCGAACCGCTGTGTCCGGTAGTCGATGACGTCGTCCGCGCCCAGCGACCGGACCAGCTCGTGCTTGCCTGCGCTGGCCGTGGTGATCACGTGCGCGCCGGATGCCTTCGCGACCTGAATGGCCACGTGGCCGACGCCCCCACCGCCGGCGTGGATCAGGACCCGCTGCCCCGAGTGCAGACCGGCGTGCTCGACGAGTCCCTGCCAGGCCGTGAGACCGACGAGTGGCAAGGCCGCGGCCTCCCGGTGATCCAGCTCGGCCGGCTTGCGAACCACTTGGCGGCTGGGGGAGACGGCGTATTCGGCGTAGGCGCCCGTGAGCGCTGGGAACAGGGGCATGCCGAAGACCTCGTCGCCGGGCGCGAAGAGCCCGACGCCGGGCCCGGTCTCCTCGACCACCCCGGAGAGCTCGGCGCCCAGCGTGAACGGCGGCGGTCCGTAGAGACGCGCCCGCCCCGCGCGGATCGCGATGTCGACGGGATTCACCCCGGCCGCCACCACACGGACGAGGACCTGGCCGAGGCCGGGCGTCGGGCGTTCGGCCTGGGCGACGTGCAGGACGTCGGCCGGCCCGAAGGACTCCTGGGTGACGATCCGCATGGTGGGGGCAGCCACCGCGTCGGGCATCCGGCCGTTCGTTCCGCTCCCCTCAGCGGCGGGTCGACTCCATGATCCAGTTGGTGATCCAGGTCGTTCCTCCGTCCACGGAGAACGCCTGCTCCCAATGGGCCGAGTCCGCCGTCATGTCCGACCAGAGGTAGCGCACCAGGATGTCCCTGCCCGCCCACGTGTCGTCCCCGAAGAACTCACCCCGGCCGTCGACGAACCGGCCGGTGACCGGCGTGGTCAGCTTGCCGGTGCGGCTGGGGACCCAGTACAGGGACCACTCCTCGCGTTCGGGGTCGTACAGCCGCAACGTGAGGCCACGGATCCCCAGCGTGGGGAACTCGATCTCGTCGAAGTTGGCCCTACCGTCGAAGTGCCTGGACGCGACGCTGACGGCCGGGAACTCGTCCCATTCGGTCGCTTCTTCGAACAGGGCCGTCTCCTCGAGGAAGTCCTTCCGTCGCCGGTTGGCGACGTCCCACGTGCCGGTGTAGAAGTCGAAGTCGTTCATCAGCGATCTCCTCGCGTGTCAGGGAGGTCCGCGTGGACAGTAGGACCCGTCCCCTGTCACCTTGTGTCAGTGAAGGGGAGTCGTCTGCTGTCGATCGTGCTCCTGCTCCAGACGAGAGGCCGGATGACCGCCGCCCAGCTCGCCGAGGAGCTGGAGGTGTCGGTACGAACCGTCTACCGCGACATCGAGTCCCTGCACATGGCGGGCGTGCCGCTGTACGGAGACGCCGGACACGCCGGGGGCTATCGGCTCCTCGACGGCTATCGCACCCGGCTCACCGGCCTGAACGCGGGGGAGGCGGAGGCCCTGTTCCTCTCCACCATCCCGGGGCCCGCCACGGAGCTCGGCCTGGGGCCCGCCCTCGCGGCGGCACAGCTCAAGCTGCGGGCGGCCCTCCCACCCGAGCTGCGCGATCAGGCGGAGCGGATGCAGTCCCGCTTCCACCTCGACGCGCCCGGTTGGTACGAGCAGAACGACGACGTTCGCTTCCTGCCCCAGGTCGCCCACGCCGTCTGGCACAGCCGGGTGCTCGACGTCTGCTACCGCCGCCGACGGGAACCGACCGACATCAGCCGGCGCCTGGAGCCCTACGGCCTGGTGCTCAAGGGGGGCTGCTGGTACGTCGTCGCGGGACCGGGGCCGCGGACGTACCGGATCGACCAGATCCTCGACGTCGACGTCTCGGACGAGGAGTTCCGCCATCCCGAGGACTTCGATCTGGCCGACTACTGGCGCCGCGACCAGGCCGACTTCCACGCCGGCCGATACCGGTGCGAGGCAACGGTCCGTCTCGAGCCCCGCGCCGCGGCCCGCCTGACGGGAGCGGCCGCGCGGGCCCTGGCCGACACCGGGACGGCCGAGCCCGACGGCTGGATCCGGGCGGTCCTGCCCATCGAGTCGCTCGACCAGGCGCACGCCGCGTTCCTGGCCCTGGGCGCGGATGTCGAGGTGCTCGAGCCTCCGGAGCTCCGGGACCGCCTCGCGGAGACATCCCGCGCCCTGGCGGCCCGCTACGCTCCGGCCTGACAGGCGTCGCAGACGTCCGCTCGGCCGGAAGCCCGTCCGTTCAGGTGAGGCCGAGCTCGGCCGAGAACTGGTCCCCGACCACGAAGCCGTCCGACGTGATCTCGAACTCCCGCCTGGCGACAATCCGCCAAGGTAACCTCCTCAAGTATTCGCCATCGCGAGGCACGTCCATGAAGAAGCGCGGCGAAGTCGCAGATCACCTGGCGCCCATTTGAGATCGGGTTCGGCGAGCCTCGGCAAATCCGGAGGAGCGAGCAGGGTGACGCGGTCGATCGACGCCCGGCCGGCCGACTGGTGGCGCGGCGACGTGCTGTACCAGGTCTACGTGCGCTCGTTCGCGGATTCGAACGGCGACGGGATCGGCGATCTGGAGGGTTTGATCGATCGGCTCGAGTACCTGGAGTGGCTGGGGGTGCGCGGCCTGTGGCTCAGTCCGACCACTCCGTCACCGGACCGCGACTGGGGCTACGACGTCTCGGACTACCGTTCGGTGCATCCGGACCTGGGCGATCTCGAGACGTTCGACCGGCTGGTCCGCGAAGCCGGGCGGCGCGGGATCGGCATCCTGCTCGACCTCGTCCCGAACCACACCAGCGACCTGCACCCGTGGTTCGCCGATTCGAGGTCGTCGCGCGAGGCCGGGCATCGCGACTGGTACGTGTGGGCCGATCCTCGCGAGGACGGCTCGCCGCCGAACAACTGGCAGGGCGTGTTCGGCGGCTCGGCGTGGACCCTCGACGGGCCGACCGGGCAGTACTACCTGCACAACTTCCTGCCCGGGCAGCCCGACCTGAACTGGTGGGACGAACGCGTCCGCGACGAGTTCGACGACATCCTGCGGTTCTGGCTGGACCGGGGCGTCGCCGGGTTCCGGATCGACGTGGCGCACGCGATGGTCAAGGACCGGCTGCTCCGCGACAACCCGCCGACCACCGAGGACGACCACCCGATCGTCAGGAGGCTGCCACTCCGCGAGGTCCACAACATGAACCGGCCGGAGGTGCACGACGTGCTCCGTCGGTGGCGCCGGGTGCTCGACGGCTACGGCCGCGACCGGATCCTGGTGGGCGAGACGTGGGTGTTCGGCGTTGACCGGCTCGCGCCGTTCTACGGCGCCGGGACCGACGAGCTGGACCTGGCGTTCAACTTCCCGTTCGCGTTCTCCCAGCTCGCGGCCGGCGAGATGGGTGCGGTCGTCGACGCCACCGAGGCGGCGCTGCCCGCGGACGCGTGGCCCGTGTGGATGGGGTCGAACCACGACATCGGACGGTTCCCGACGCGCTGGTGCGACGGCGACGAGGCCCGCGTTCGCTGCGCGATGGTGATGTTGATGACCCTCCGCGGAACGCCGTTCCTGTACTACGGCGACGAGATCGGCATGGCCGACGTGCCCGTCCCGCTCGAGCGTCTCCGCGACCCGGTCGGTCTGCACGGATGGCCCTCGAATCCCGGCCGCGACCCTTGCCGGACGCCGATGCAATGGAGTGCGGGGCCGGGCGCCGGCTTCACCCGCCCGGGCGTCGAACCGTGGCTCCCGATCGGCGACGCCGCGCTGCGCAACGTCGAGGCGCAGCAGGCCGACCCCGCCTCGGTGCTCAACCTCACCCGTTCGCTGATCGAGCTGCGGCACTCGGCGGCGGCGTCGTTCGCGGCTCCATACGAACTCATCTCCCGCGACGCCGGCCTGTGGGTGTGGCGGCGCGGCGGCCTCACGGTTGCGGTGAACCTCTCCGAGGAGCCGCGCCCGCTCGACAGGCACGGGCTCGCCGTGGCGATGAGCAGCGACCCCGCGCGCCACCCCCAACCGCTGGCACCCTCGGCCGCGATCGAGCCGTGGGCGGCTCTCATCCTCCGCGAGGACTGACCGAACCTCCGGCCGGTCTGCCCAACTCACCGTGACGATGCCCTTCACGGCCGAATCCGGGTGTGATCAGGAGGGAACCGGAGAGGGCTCGCCTTCGGGTTCGGGGGGTCCGGAGAGCTCACGCTCCGCATCGGCCGCGGCGCCGGCGGGCTGCGCCGCGCGAACCCGTTCGATCCACGGCGTCGCCCCGAGCCGTTCGAACAGCTCGCCCGCCTCGGCAAGGAAGTCGGTGGCCTCCTCACGACGGTCCCGCGCCGAGAGCCATTCGCCGTGCTGCAGCAGCGTCACCGCCAGCCAGTACCGCATGCCGAGCTCCCGGAACAGCCCCGCGCCCGCCTTGAACCCGGCCTCCACACGCCCGTCGTCGCTGCGGGCCGCGGCCAGCAGTGCGGAGAGTCTGGACCACTGGGCCCGGAGAGCCGGCGCGACGTGTCCCGGCGGCATTGCCTCGACCGCGCCGAGACGCCGGGCAGCTCCGTCCATGTCGCCCACCGAGAGCGCCGCCTCGGTCGCAACCGCGAG
>DATLUW010000567.1:0-9228 GCA_035577825.1 Actinomycetota bacterium
GTGGACGAGCGCGACGTCGTCTCGACAGTCGACGATCTCCGCGCCGGCCATCGCCGGCGGCACGGTGACCGTCACGAACGGGACGGGACGGCTGACCGCCTTCACGGTCGACGGCCGGCGGGGGTCCTGAATCGGGGTCATCCGTGACGGGTATGCAACCGGGCAACTAGCATCGCTTGGACCGCTACCCCCGAAAGGAACGGATCATGATCACGCGCGTGACCCGGCCGCGGCGCTCGTGTCTGTCGGTGCCCGGCTCGTCCCCGAAGATGCTCTCCAAGGCTCCCGGCCTGCCCGCCGACGAGGTGTTCATGGACCTCGAGGACTCCGTGGCGCCGGGCGCGAAGGAGGAGGCCCGACAGAACATCGTCCAGGCCCTCAAGGAGGGCGACTGGACCGGCAAGACCGTCGTCGTCCGGGTGAACGACGTCTCCACGAAGTGGTGCCACCGCGACGTGATCTCCATCGTCGAGAACGCCGGCGAGTTCGTGGATTGCCTGATGGTGCCGAAGGTCCAGGACGCCGCGCAGGTCGCGTTCGTCGACACGCTCCTGCGGCAGATCGAGGAGACGCTGGGGTTCGACCGGCGGATCGGGCTCGAGCTGCAGATCGAGACCGCGACCGGCTTGCGCAACATCCACGAGATCGCGCACGCATCCGAACGCGCCGAGACCCTGATCTTCGGGCCTGCCGACATGAGCGCCTCGCTCGGCCTGCCGACCGTGACGGCCGGGCTGCCGATGCCGGGCTACCCGGGGGACCACTGGCACCACGTGCTGATGACGATCCTGATCGCCGCCCGCGACGCCGGGCTGCAGGCCATCGACGGGCCGTACCTCGTGATCAAGGACCTCGACGGGTTCCGCGAGATGTCGATGCGCTCGAGGGCGCTCGGCTACGACGGGAAGTGGGCGCTGCACCCCGGCCAGATCGACGTGCTGAACGACGTGTTCGCACCGACGCAGGACGAGTTCGACAAGGCGGAAGCCATCCTCGAGGCGTACGAGCACGCGACCGACGTCGACCTCACCGGGGCGGTGATGTTCGGGACGGAGATGATCGACGAGGCCTCGCGGAAGATGGCCGAGCAGCTCGCGCAGCGCGGCCGGGCGGCCGGCATGTCGCGGGTGAAGTCGCTCCGGGACTTCACAGCGCCGAAGGACGAGGGCTGATGGCGACCCTCGCGGCGGAGACCGGGCTCGTCCCCCTCGACGAGGAGCAGCGGGCGATCGTCGAGACCGTTCGGGACTTCGTGGAGAACGAGGTCATCCCGGTCGCCGACGAGCTCGAGCACCGCGACGAGTTCCCCGAGAAGATCGTCGAGGGGATGAAGGAGCTCGGGCTGTTCGGGCTCACGGTTCCCGAGGAGTACGGGGGCGCCGGGCTCGACCTCATGACCTACGCGCTGGCCGGGGTCGAGCTCTCCCGCGGCTGGATGTCGCTCTCCGGCATCCTCAACACGCACTTCATGGCCGTGTACCTGCTGAAGAAGCACGGCAGCGAGGAGCAGCAGCAGCGGTGGCTCCCGCGCATGGCCACCGGCGAGCTCCGCGCGGCGCTGAGCATGTCCGAACCCGGGGCCGGCAGCGACGTCCAGTCGATCCAGTGCCGCGCGGTCCGCGAGGGCGACGAGTACGTCGTCAACGGCACCAAGATGTGGGTCACGAACGGCCTGCGCGCCGGCCTCGTCGTCCTGCTCTGCAAGACCGACCCCAAGGCCGACCCGCCGCACAAGGGTATGTCCGTGCTGATGGTCGAGAAGGAGCCCGAAGCGAACAAGTTCGAGGGCATCACGATCCCGCCGAACATCGAGAAGATGGGCTACCACGGCGTCGAGACGACCGAGCTCGTCTTCGAGAATCACCGCGTCCCCGCGGCGAATCTCCTCGGCCAGGAGGGGCAGGGGTTCCTGCAGATCATGGACGGCATCGAGGTCGGCCGGGTGAACGTGGCCGCGCGGGCCGTGGGGCTCGCCACGCGGGCGTTCGAGGAGGCCATTCGCTACGCGCAGGAACGCCAAGCCTTCGGCAAGCCGATCGCGCAGCACCAGATGATCCAGGAGAAGCTCGCGCACATGGGCACGCTGCTGGAGGCCTCGAAGCTGATGCTCATGAACGCCGCCAAGAAGAAGAGCGCGGGCGAGCGAAGCGATCTCGAGGCCGGGATGGCCAAGTACTTCTGCACGGAGGCCTGCCACGAGATCGTGACCGAGGCGCTCCGCGTGCACGGCGGGTATGGCTACAGCGCGGAGTACACGATTGAGCGCCTGTACCGCGACGCACCTTTCCTGCTCATCGGGGAGGGGACGAGCGAGATCCAGAAGCTCGTCATCTCGAGGCAGCTGCTGAGCCGGTACAAGACCGTCTGATCGATTCGCCGCCTCAGATCTGCGCTGTCGCCGCGATCCGGTCCAGCTCGTGCTGCGGCCTGCATCCCTTCGTGCCCGGCCTCGGCGTCGAGTCGAACTCGTACGTCCCGCTCAGTCCGGTCGCCCGCCAGACGCCGGCGACGAGCTGCGCGTCGTCGACCTTCAGCGAGATCGTCTGGCGGTAGTCCGAGGTGCCGTCGCCGCAGTCGAAGGAGCCGTCGAGGTGCTCGACGTACGTCCCGTCCGGTCCGGGCTCGAGCTTGTCCTGGGCGACGCCGGTGCCGTGTTCCCGGACCAGGGTGAGCGGGCAGCCGGTCGCGGCCTTGCACGCCGGGAGGAACGAGAGGACCCGAGGGAGGTCCTGCCCCCGGTCCTTGTCGCCGATGTTCTGCGCCTTGACGACGTGGAACGTCGAGTCCCACGTCCCGACCACGGCCGCCTGAGCGACCGGGGGCGTGGGCGCGCCCGCGGGGAGGGGATCGGGCTGGCGCGGCTCGCGGAGGGTCCCCGTCACCGTGTCGGTCTCGTCCGTGCGCTGGCACCCCGGGGTTGACTGGCCCGCGGGAGGGACCCAGGTGAAGTGGAACGCCCCCTTGAATGCAACCGCCTCCGGGATGCCGTCCACGCGGCGGACGTCGGAGACGCGCACGGAGAAGTCGCCGCGGGTCTGCTCGAAGTCGAAGAGGTGCTCACCGGTCGCGTCGTCCTGGCAGAACAGGCCGGACGCGGCGTCGCCGTGGACGCTCCTGCCCTGGAACGGGCCGGTCGCGTCGATCTTGCCGCCGGTCCGGCCGGCGCCGATCAGGTGGAGCGAACAGGGGCGGACCGCGCAGTCGGTCGACAGTATCCAGTTACCGCGGGAGGAGTCGCCGATGTGGACGTCCGTAACCGGTGGGGCGAGCTCCGCGACCGTCACCGTCACGCCGTACACGCCGGACAACGCAGTGGGGGGCTCGATCGTCTCGCTCGGGCTCGGATTCGGAGTGGACGTCGGCGAGGTCGACGCCGAGGTGGACGGCGAGGCGGACGGGGCGGTGGACGGCGAGGCGCCGACGGGCGGCGAGGGGCTGCCGGGTGCGACGGAACCGACGACCGAGGGCGACCCGCCCGGGCCGACGGCGGCCGAGGGATCGCCGCCGCCGCCGGCCAGCGCGGCGGCGCCGATCCCGGCCACGACGAGCGCGAGGACGATGGCGCCCACCAGGATCGCCCGCCGCGGCCGCTTCGCGGCTGCGGCAACGGGGCGCGGCCGCTCGGCTCGCCGGCTCCGCTGCTTGGAGCGGCGGCCGCCCGGAACGCTCGCGCCTCCGCGGCCGCCGGGCTCGCGTTCCGGCGGAACCAGCGCGGCCGGGTCGCCGACGCCGTCGTACAGGCCCGGCTCCCGGGTCTGGGAATGGTCCGAGAGGACGATGGGGGTCTGCCGCTCCGCCGAGACGAAGTCGCGGATGACCGGGTCGACGTGGCCCCGGTGCAGCGCACCGAGGAACGGCTCGAGCCCGTCGCGTGGGATGTTCACGTACGCCCGCCGGCCCCCGGTCCGCGCCTCGAACACCACGAAGTCCCATGTCACGAACTGCGCACGGACGTCGACGGCGGCCCCCCGGTACGGGCGGAGCGCCTCGCCGAACGGCGACGTCGCGGGGCCGGCCGAAGCCGGTTCGTGCGCCCCGGCAAGCGCTCCCTCGGTCGGCAGAGGCGCCCGGCCCATGACCATCGCGTCCAGCAGCTCCACGTCTGCCGCGTCCGCGCCGACGAGCCCGGCTCGGGCGGCGGCCCACGCGGACTCGAGCATGTCCTGCCCGCTCACGGAGCCGGCGACCCTGCGCCGAAGCCGGGTATCGCGGCCGTCCCGCACCACGTCCTCGCCGAAGGCCGAGCGGTCGACGTAGAACCCGTACCGGCGGATGGCCGGCTCGACCTCCGTCCGGACCGACGGCGGAAGGAGGCGGGCGGCCGACCGGTTGCCGCTCGCCGCGGCGGCGCACGTCCGGGCGGCACCCGCGGCGAAGGTCGCCGCCGCGCGGAGGAGGTCGCCGTCGACGTGGTCGAGCCCGAGCTCGGTCCGTCCAGGCCGGGGCCGGACGAGGATCCCCGGCGTCTCGCCGTGGGCGGTGAGCAACAGCAGCGCCGGCGCGAACCGACGGACCAGGTCGCGGCACACGCGGTCGTTGACGCGATCCGGCATGGCGAAGGACAGGTGCGTGGAGTACCCCTCGAGCACGAACTGGGGCGGGAGGGCCCGCACCAGCTCCTCCTGCCCGACGTGCAGGAGACCGACGACGGCCGATGCCCATCCGTCGCCCACGCTGACCGGGGGGATGGCGATCTCCGCCTCGGCGTCGTCGGCCGTGACCACGCCGCCCCATGCGCACCGGAGCGCGAGTGGGTCGCCCGGGTCGAGCCGCCGCCCGTCGATCGGCAGGCTCCCGATCACCCACCGGAAGTCGACCGGTTGGCCGTCGAGCAGCACGCGGTACTCCTGCTCAACCCCGGCAAGCGAGACAGGCTCCGGCTCACCGCCGGCGCGGTGGCCGTCGGGCACGCGGGGGCGCATCTAGGCCTGTGGCGAGGGAGGCGACGCGGGCGTCGCACCGGACCCGTCGGTCGGCTCGGACGTCTCGTCCTCGTCGCCCTTCGTCAGGCCGGTGATGGTCTGGTAGTCGGTCAGGAGCTGCATGACCCGTTCGCGCAGACCAGGTTCCTGCTGCATGGCCATCTGCTTGAGCTGCTCGATGACCTCGGTGTTCGCCTTCTCTCCCATGTCCCCCTCCAGGTTCGGGCCGTCGCGCCGCGCCTGGGTGCGGCGAGTGTCCCTCGCCGCTGCGGGCGGTCATGGGACGCGAGGACGATAGTGGACGGAAACGAGATCGTCCAGGGACCGCGGGAATCCGTCGCGTCAGGCCCGCAGCGTCCAGAACTGTCGCGTGAACGTGTTGCCGATTGAGCCGCCGAACATCACCAGGCGTCCGAGCTCGGGATCGTAGCTCACCCGCGCACCCTCGCGGGCGACCGGCGGGTTGGAGGCGGCAAGGAGCTTCCAGTCGGAGCCGGTCCACTCCCACGTATCGTCGAGCTGACCGCCCGGGCTCCCGCCGCCGTACGACACGACCTTCCCGATCACCGGATCGAACGCCGTCGCCGCGCCCCACGTCTGCGGCGGCTGGTGGGCCGGATCCCGCATGGTCCAGTCCGAGCCGTCGAACGTCCAGGTGTTGTTCGGGTTCACGTCGGCGATGCCGCCGAACAGCACGACCTCGTGCCGGACGGGGTCGAGCGCCGCGACCGCGGCCGACCGGGCCCACGGCGAAGTCTTCGTGAACACCCGCCGCCACGTTCGCTGATCCGACCGCCACCGCCACGTCTGGAGCTGATAGAACTGGCCGTCGAACCCGCCGTATTCGTCCACCCGCCCCGAGCGGGGGTCGGGGAACAGGCTCGGACCGGTCCCGCGCGGCGGCGACTTCGCCGGCTGCTGCCGGTGCCAGTCGGTCCCATCGAACGTCCAGGTGTCGCCGAGGCGGCGATGACCGTCGAACCCGCCGAACAGCACCAGGTCGCCGGAGGGCGAGTCGTAGGCCATGCCCGCGTTGGCGCGCGCGGTGGGGTGGTGGGCGGGGTGCAGCAGTCGCCACCGGCCGTCGGACCACAGCCATGTGTCCGACAGGAAGTGCCCGCCGAACCCGCCGAACAGCACGATGCCGTCCATGGCAGGGTCCGACGACTGGGCCTGGTACCACCGGGCCGACGGCCTCGGCGTGGGAAACCGCATCCGCCACGACGCGGTGGCGGCGCCGGCCGGCGCGGCGACGCCCACCAGCAGGACCGCGCACAGCGGCAGGACGGCGACTCGGAACGTGCGATGCATCGCGAACCTCCCCGTGGCCGGCGAGCGACCGATGGATCGCCGTTCGACGCCGCCGCCGGACCGGTGGGTTCCCGGGGGCCGGCGGCGAGGTCGGATTGCGCAGGAATTCGTCAGGCGGGCGTCTTCCCCCGGGTCGGATCAGCGAGGCCCTCCACCTCGGGAACGCGCTGCCACTTGCGGAGCATCCCGTACAGGACGCCCGCTGCGGCCCCGCCGATCAACGGCCCGAAGATGTAGATCCACACGTTGGTGAAGTCCCCGGCGATGATCGCCGGCGCGAGCGATCTGGCGGGGTTGAACGACCCGCCCGAGATCGGCCCGACCACCGTGGCCGCCGTGAAGATGAACCCGCCGATGGCGATCGGCGCGAACACGCCCTGCCACGGCGCGCGCTTGTCGGTGGCCACCGCGTGGATCACGACGACGAACAGCAGCGTGGCGATGATCTCGAGGGTGAACGCGACGCCGTTCGTGATCCCGGTGCCCGGAGCGTTCACCAGCGCCTTGCCGACCGTCGAGTTGAACAGCCCCCGGACCACCGCGGCCGCCGCGATGCCGCCGACCATCTGGGCGCCCCAGTAGACCGGCACCTCGCCCCACGGGAACTGCCCGCCGAACGCCAGCCCGAGCGACACCGCGGGATTGAAGTGGCCGCCGGAGACGTGGCCGAACGCGAAGATCATCATGGCGAGCCCGAGCCCGAACCCGGCGGCGATCCCACCGCTGCCGATGCTCCCCGAGATGGACGTCGCCGCGGCCAACCCCATGAAGCCCAGGAAGAAGAACCCGAACGTCCCCAACACCTCGACGAGCGCTCGCTGCATCAGCGGCGGTTTGTCCATGCCCGACTCCTCCTCGAAATCGCGACGGCCCCGGGGAAGACGGCGACCCCGGTACCCGGGAACGTAAGGGCGCGCGACCCCCAGCACAAGCGCGCCGGTCGGAGGCGGCTATTACCGGCCGAGCACCACGTCCAGGACGTGTACGCGATGATCGGCGTCTCGAGCCGCGCGGCGGCCGCCTGTTCGCGATGGAACACGACCAGCTCGCGCCTGAAAGGAGTGCACCTCGATGATCAACGGCGCGCACGTCATCATCCACAGCCGCGACGCGGAGGCGGACCGGGCCTTCATCCGGGACGTGCTTCGGTACCCGAACGTCGACGCCGGCGGCGGGTGGCTCGTCTTCAAGGCGCCGCCGGCGGAGATCGCGGTGCACCCGACCGACGGCCAGGGAACGCATGAGCTCTACCTGATGTGCGACGACCTCGATGCGACCATGAACGACCTGTCCGCCAGGGGCGTGGAGTTCGCAACGGGGGTCAGCGACCTGCGCTGGGGCCGCATCACCGCGATCGGGCTCCCCGGTGGCGGCGAGCTCGGACTCTACGAGCCCCGGCACCCCACGGCCTACGGTCTGCAGGAGCCATGAGGGGTTCCGTTATCGCTGCCCCCCACCAGGGTGGGGAACGAGAAAGAGCGACAAGAACCGCGTCCCGGGCTTGCCCCGCGGAGCCGCGGCCCGCTATCGTCCGTCCCCGTCGGGACTCGGTGACCGGCGGGCCGCAAGGTTCGCAGGACAGCGAGATCTGACGTGAAGGGCCGGTCCTCGGACCGGCTCTTCGCTTTCTCCGGAATCCACGGCGGGCGCCGACCAGGGCGGAGGAAATGGGGAGTCCTGCGCCGTCGCCAGCTGAACCCGCCCTGTTCGCACGGGCGTCGCAACGCCGGCCCGGCACGGCTGCTAGCGTCCGGAAGGTGGAGTCGCTCCGGGGCCAGCTGCTGGTCGCCGGGCCGGCGTTGCTCGATCCGAACTTCGCCCGCTCGGTCGTCCTGATCGGCGACCACGACGAGGAGGGGGCGCTCGGCGTGATCCTCAACCGGCCCCTCCCGGTCGCCGTGGCCGACGCCGCGCCGCCGCTCGCCCCGCTCGTGCCGCACGACGAGTCGCTGTTCCAGGGCGGGCCGGTCCAGCCGCAGTCGGCGGTCGTGCTGGCCGAGTTCGAATACCTCGAGGACGCCGGGCTGATCGCGTTCGACTCGATCGGGTTCCTGATGGGCGAGGTCCACGAGGAGGTCGCCGGACGCCTCAAGCGGGCCCGGGTCTTCGCCGGCTACGCGGGGTGGGGTCCCGGGCAGCTCGAGATGGAGATGGCGGAGGAGGGCGGCTGGATCGCCGAGCCCGCGCTCCCGGCCGACCCGTTCACCGACGAGCCATCCGGCCTGTGGAGCTCGATCCTGCGCCGCAAGGGCGGCCAGTACGGCATCCTCGCGACGATGCCGATCGACCCCTCGACGAACTGAACACGGTCAGGGGATCGTGCTCCGCGCCTCCCGCTAGCATCGGGCTGATTCATTGGACTATTCGAGGAGGAACCCATGGGCGAGGCGCGCGCGTTCGGTCGGTATCTCGAGGACTTCGAGATCGGGGATGTCTACAAGCACTGGCCGGGCAAGACCATCACCGAGAACGACGACCACCTGTTCTGCATGATCACGATGAACCACCACCCGCTCCACACCGACGCGTGGTACGCGGAGAACGAGACGCAGTTCGGCAGGAACGTCGTCGTCGGCAACCTCGTGTACTCGCTCGTGCTCGGCATGAGCGTCCCCGACGTGAGCGGTGCCGCCATCGCCAACCTCGAGGTCGAGTCGCTCCAGCACAAGCGGCCCACGTTCCACGGCGACACCATCTACGCGGAGACCGAGGTCATCGAGAAGAAGGAGTCGGCGAGCCGGCCCGACCGCGGTGTCGAGGAGCGAGCGGAGGATCAGCGGCGGGATGGCCCCGACGACGGCGGCGAGGATCACCGTGATCAGGAATCCGATCAGGTGCCGGCGGTACGGGCGGCACAGTCCGATGACGCGTCGAATCGTCTCGCGCTCGAGGTTCTTGCCGCGTACCGAGTCGGGGTCGCGGCGGAAGCTCGCGATCGTGTGCCATTGGCCGCTCATCCGACGTCCCAAACTACCGGCGTCGACCAATAACCTCG
>DATLUW010000568.1:0-2782 GCA_035577825.1 Actinomycetota bacterium
CCGGTTCGTGCGGGCGGAACCTTACGCTATATGTTGACGTCGTAAGTTATCGCCCGTACGGTGTAAGCGTCAACCCGAGGGGGATGAACAAACCGTGAACGAGCCGCCGACCCGCACCCGGACACGACCGCGTCCCGCGCCCGCCGCAGCGCCCCTCGCGCCATCGGAAGAGCGCCCCCGCCGGGAGCCGCTGAACCGCGATCGCGTCATCGCGGCGGCGCTCCGGATCATGGACGAGGAGGGGCTGGACGCCGTCACGATGCGCCGCGTCGGCCGCGAGCTCGGCGTCGAGGCGATGTCGCTGTACAACCATGTACGCGACAAGGACGACATCCTCGACGGGATCGCCCAGGCGGTGCTGGCCGGGTTCCGGATCCCGGAGGCCGACGACTGGGCGGAGTCCGCGCGGCTCACCGCGCGGGAGTTCCGGCGGATCCTGCTCGCGCACCCGGGCGTCATGACGCTCATCACCGAGCGCAACAAGCCCTTCACCAATCCCGACTCGCTGCAGGTGTACGAGCACGTCTTCGAGCTGTTCCGCTCGGCCGGGCTCTCGACGGCCGACGCGGCGCAGGCGTTCCACGTGTTCGGGTCCTACATCCTCGGCTCGGTCACGATGGAGCTCGGGATCATGGTCGGCGGCCCCAGCGACGAGGCCCACCAGGAAGCCCATCGCGAGATGGCCGCGTTCGTCGCGTCGGCCGAGCTGCCGCGCCTGCGCGAAGCCATGCCTCACCTGATGGACTGCGACCTCGACGAGCAGTTCGGCTTCGGCCTCGACCTGTTGATCGAGGGACTGCGCAGCCGCGCCTCGGGGTCCGCGTAACACGACGACCGGCCGCGCCCCCAGCGGCCGCGTATCGAACTTGATCGCGGTGGAGCGTCTCGTCGGCTCGTCCCGGGGCGACCATCTCACCGGGTCCGAC
Source organism: Actinomycetota bacterium (assembly GCA_035577825.1). Classification (GTDB taxonomy): domain Bacteria; phylum Actinomycetota; class UBA4738; order UBA4738; family JACQTL01; genus DATBHM01. Next base: position 927 of record DATLUW010000568.1, read on the forward strand.
GGCCCGAACCTGATCTCGGGCGGGGGCGGGACCGACGTCCTTGCACGGACTCGGCGCGAACGACCTGCTCAAGGGCGGCCCGGGGAACGATACGTTCGACGGCGGCCAGGGCACCGACACGTGCAAGCAGGGTCCGGGAGCGGGCTCGAAGACCTCCTGCGAACACTGACCGCCGGACCTCGCCCCCGGCCGGCGCGATGCCTACGCTGTCGCGAACGATGACCATTCGCCCATCGTCGGACGACGACGAGAGCCCCCTCGAGGGCGGCCACGAGCACGCGGGGGAGGTGCCGGGGCCCCTCGGAACGCCGTCGCCGTGGTGCAACGTCTGCGGGCGGGATTCGATCCCAGGTTCGTATCTGTGTCCGGAGTGCTGGCGGCTGATGCACCGCGTCGAGTCACGGCGGGACGAGCAGGGGAACCCGCGCCATCCCGACCGCCCGGCCCGGCTCAACGCGCTGCGCGCACAGTGGGACCCGATGATCGAGGCGTTTCGGTGCTTCTATTCGGACATCCCGCTGGTCACCGAGCCCGGACACCGTCGGAGCGCCACCTGGGAGCACCGCACGCCCCGCGACGAGTTGAGCGTGGTGCTCGTCGCCGACCTCGTGAACAAGATGAAGGGCGACATGACCGACCCCGAGTTCCGTCGCCTGGTCGCGGGCCTCGCGCGGCGCTTCGCGGGCGGCGTGTTCGACGAGGACGACTTCCCGCCGGAGAAGCGGGCCCTGCCCGGCCGCTGACGCACCGGCTACGATCTCCACGCACCGCGTTCGGGCGGATAGAGGAGATAACGATGCTCGAGCTGGATCGGATCGACCTGTCCTCGTTGTGCGAGGCGCTCGAGGACCACTCGGAGTGGACCACCTGGTACTTCGATCCCGCGACCGGGTCGGTCGAACCGCGGTCGGAGGACGACGTCATCGACCCCACGGAGGACGAGGGCGGCCAGGAGGACCTCGCGGCGGATGGCGACCTCGTCGCGATCGATCCCGTGCCGTCGCGGGAGGGCTACCGCGACATGGAGGACTTCATCGCGGGGGTGCGCGATGCCCGGGCGCGGGACCTGCTCGACCGGGCCATCGCGGGGCGCGGGGCGTTCCGGCGGTTCAAGGACACCCTCTTCGAGTTCCCGGAGTTGCGGGCGAGGTGGTTCGAGTTCCACGACCTCCGGATGCGGGTCCGCGCCATCGAGTGGCTGGCCTGGAACGAGTACGTCGAACGGGCCGCGGCCGACCGGGCCATCGAGGAGCTCGAACGGCAGGCGGCTCCCGAGGAGGGGGAACCGGGCGCGGCGCTGCACCCGTGGCATCCCCAGCCGGAGCTGCTCGGGTTCCGGGACCCCGGGGCGGCGCGGGGGCCGCTGGAGGCCCTCGGGCATGCGACGTGGGGGACGGCGCTCGAGTTCCTGTTCGACGAGGCGATGCGCCGCTCGATCGGGACCGGACCGTACCCCGAGATCCGGCGGATGTACTTCGGCGACAGCGCCGAGCCCGGGCCGGCGCCGAACGATCCATCCACGTCGACGGAGGTCCTGTCGGAGTTCCGGGAGCGGATCGCGCCGTGGATGCTGAACGCGCAGAACCCGCGGTCATTGCCGTACTTCACGCCGCCGGCGCTCCCGATCTCGATCGCCGGCGAGACCCTCGCCCAGTGGACGAATCAGGGCGTCGACATCTGGTCGTGCAGCCCGGTCGGCTCGCTCGTCGAGGAGGAGGTCGTGCGGTGGCTGTGCGACCTGGTCGGGTACGGGCGGGGGTCGTTCGGCGTGCTCACGTCCGGCGGCGTCATGGCGAACCTCATGGCGATGACGGTCGCCCGCGACATTCATCTCGCTGCGCTGCTCGGACTCCCGG
>DATLUW010000569.1:0-7641 GCA_035577825.1 Actinomycetota bacterium
GTCGGGCGTGTAGCAGATCCCGCGAACGTCGAACGTCAGCACGTGGTACCCGGCCTTCGCGAGCCGCGTCGCCGCCTCGAGCCATTCGAACTGCGAGTAGCGAACGTTCCCGCTCGGAGCGAGCACAACGCCGTGCGGCCCGCTCCCATACGTCCTGCCCGTCAGCTCGATCCCGTCCGTCGACTCGAACGACACCACCTTCGAACCCTTGTTCCTCGGGTCGAGCGGCAACTCCGGCCGTGTGCCGAACGGGGTCGGCGTCGACTCGCTCGTGGCGGGCCCGGACGACGGAGCCGTCGTGGAGACCGGCGCCGTCGTCCGCTCCGCCGTCGTCGGCTGCGGTACCGCGGTAGGAGAGGAGGGAGGGTTCGTCCCGGTGGAGGACCCGCATCCGACGAGCACCACACCAAACACCAGCATCGGGATGGCCACCCGGCCCGTTGAGGTTCGCATCGGTCGAGGTATACGCGGACCATTGCGGACCCGGATGAGAATTTCAACCCTTGACTGAGATATTTCTGGTTAGAAGCTGGAGGCGACTGCTTTCATCTTGCAAGTTTTAACCAGTCCTGGTCTGCGGAGGGTTAGAAATTGATTCCGACCTGCATCTGGGCGGGAGCAGCTGCCGGTTGCTCGTGGCTCCCGGCGCGAGGAGCCGACTGCCGCGGTCAGCCGGCCGCCTCGCCGGGCAGGTCCTCGGCGACGTCCTCCGCGGCGGCCTGGACCCGGCGGGTCACGAAGTTCGGCGCGGCCTCGACGGCGCCCTCGAGCACGGCATCCATCCTCGTCACGGCCGTCTCGATGTTCGCCAGGGAGGTCTCGATGACGTCGACGCGTTCGTTCAGCGCCCCCACATCGAGCTCGCCGAGCTTGGCCAGCACCACCGACTTGATCTCGTCGAGGTCGGACGAGAGCCGGGCGTCCCAGCGGTCGAGGCGCACTCGGAGATCGGCGACGAGTTCGGCGCCGTCGTCGGCAAGGAAGTCCAGCACCGCGGTCGACTCCCCCACCCGCTCGAGCGTGTCGAACGCGTGCAGCACGCGACGATCCAGGGTGGACAGCAGCCGTCCCATCTCCACCAGCCGATCGCCGATCGACGTCGAACCGTTCCCAACCTGCGACATGCGGGCACCTCCGTTCCTCGAACCCCCTCATCAGCTTGCCCGCGGAAGCAGCGAGTCATGCCGGCGCCGAGGCGTCGAGCGCGCATCGGGGATAGCCTGCACAGCGAACGATCATCCCAAGGAGCGTCCGATGTTCACGATCAAGCGGCTCAACCACGCGGTGCTCTACGTGAAGAACGCCCAGCACGCGGCGGACTTCTATCGGGGCATTCTGGGGTTCGAGACGGTGGAGTCGATCGGCGACCGCGCCTACTTCTTGCGGGCGAACGGCAGCGACAACCACCACGACCTCGGGCTGTTCGGCATCGGCGACGGTGCGCCGCCGCCCGGCCACGGCGACCGCGTCGGGCTGTACCACCTGGCGTGGGAGGTGGCCGACCTGACCGACCTCGCCGAGTGCCGCGAGACGCTCGGCCGGGCCGGCGTCCTGACCGGCGAGTCCGACCACGGGAACTCCCTGAGCATCTACGCGGCCGACCCCGACGGGAACGAGTTCGAGGTCTTCTGGATGGTGCCGCGCGAGGAGTGGGAGACGCGCGGGTTCGGCACCCGGCGGCTCGACCTCGAGGGCGAGCTCGAACGCCGAGGCCTGGCCGGCGCGGGGCGGTAGCGACGTGGACTTCGAGCTCTCTCCCAATGCGGCCGACCATCTCGAGCGCCTTCAGGCGTTCATGGACTCGCACGTGTTCCCGGCCGAGCCGGTCCACGCCGAGCAGCGCCGCGAGCTGACCGCCGCCGGCAGGCCGCACGAGCTCCCGGCGATCGTCGAGGAGCTCAAGAAGGAGGCCCGTTCGCGCGGGCTGTGGAACCTGTTCCTTCCGGACTGCGAGGACCCGAAGCACGGCCTCACCGTGCTCGACTACGCGCCCCTCGCCGAGCTGACCGGCTGGAGCCCGGAGATCGCCCCCGAGGCCATCAACTGCGCCGCGCCCGACACCGGGAACATGGAGGTGCTGCACCAGTTCGGCTCCGAGGAGCAGAAGGGGCGCTGGCTGCGGCCGCTGCTCGACGGCGAGATCCGGTCGTGCTTCGGCATGACCGAGCCCGACGTCGCCTCGAGCGACGCGACCAACATCCGAACCCGCATCGGGCGCGACGGCGACGAGTACGTCATCAACGGCCGCAAGTGGTGGATCACCGGCGCCGCCGACCCGCGCTGCGAGGTCATGATCCTGATGGGCAAGACGAACCCCGACGCGAACGTCTACGAGCAGCAGTCGATGGTGCTCGTGCCGATGGACGCGCCGGGCCTGGAGGTCGTGCGGTCGCTGCCGGTGTTCGGCTATCAGGACCAGCACGGCCACTGCGAGATCACGCTGACCGACGTCCGGGTTCCCGTCGCGAACCTCATCGGCATCGAGGGCAGCGGGTTCCTGATCGCGCAGGCGCGGCTCGGCCCCGGTCGCATCCACCACTGCATGCGGGCGATCGGGATGGCCGAACGCGCCCTGAAAGCGATGTGCGAGCGGGCCGCGAGCCGCGTGGCGTTCGGCAAGGAGCTCGCGCGGCAGGGCGTGATCCAGGAGTGGGTGGCCGAGTCGCGCATGGCCATCGAGCAGGCCCGCCTGCTCACGCTGAAGGCCGCGTGGTTGATCGACCAGCACGGGACCGGCGCGCGGATCGCCCGGACCGAGATTGCGGCGATCAAGGTGATCGCGCCCCGGGTCGCGCTGCAGGTCATCGACCGGGCGATCCAGGTGTTCGGCGGCGCCGGCGTCAGTGACGACACGCCGCTCGCGGCCGCGTACGCGTTCCTCCGGACGCTCCGACTGGCCGACGGGCCGGACGAGGTCCACATGCGCAGCGTGGCCCGCACGGAGCTCGGTCCCTACCTCGGGAAGTCGTGACAACGCGGCAGCCGAGGCCCGCGACGGCCCCTCACGACGAGCCGCTCGTCGATCCCGAGCGCCTCGCCGTCTGGGCCGCCCCGAACCTCCCCGGCGACGGCGCGATCGAGGTCGAACGCCTCCGCGAGGGCCATTCCAACCTCACGTTCGTCGTGCGGCGAGACGGGCGCGAGTGGATCCTCCGTCGGCCGCCGCGGGGCCCGCTCCTGCCGACCGCGCACGACGTCCTGCGCGAGTTCCGCGTCCTCGACCTGCTGGCGTCGACCGGCTCGGCGGCCCGCATCCCACGGGTCGTCGCCGCGTGCGAGGACGAGTCGGTGATCGGCGTGCCGTTCTATGTGATGGAACGCGCCGACGGCGACGTGATCCGCGACCGCCTGCCCCCATGGCTCGCCGACGACGAGCACGACCCGCCGCGCAGACGGGCGCTGGCGTTCGATCTGGTGGACGCGCTCGCAGAGCTGCACGCCACCGACCCGGCGCCGTTCGTCGACGCGGGGGTCGGCCGGCCGTCGGGCTACCTCGAACGGCAGGTCCGGCGGTGGCGGGGCCAGCGGGAGGGCATCCAGACCGCCGCGAGGGAGCGCGACACCGAAGCGCGCGACCTTCCCGACTACGACGTCGTCCGCGACTGGCTCGAAGCGAACCTCCCCCAGGAGACCGAACGCCCGACCGTCGTTCACGGCGACTACAAGCTCGACAACGTGCTCTCGCTGCCCGGCTCGCCGGACGGCGACCCCCCGCGCGTCAACGCGATCCTCGACTGGGAGATGGCCACGGTCGGCGATCCGCTCGCCGACCTCGGCTACCTGCTGTCGTTCTGGGTCGAGGCCGGCGACGACCCGTGGCGTGAGGCGCTCTCCGGCGGCGTGTACGGCGCTGCGGGCATGCCCACCCGCGACGAGGTCGTCGAACGCTACGGCAGCGCGACCGGCCGTTCGATGCGCGACGTTCGCTTCTACGTGACGCTCGCCGTCTGGAAGCTCGCGATCCTGCTCGAGGCTTCGTACAACCGCCACCTCGCCGGAACCACCGACGACCCGTTCTTCGCGCTGCTGGACGTCGGCGTGCCCGCGCTGCTCGACTACGCCCGCCGCGTCTGCGGCGCGTGACGCGCCGTCAGGGCTTGTACAGCAGGTCGACGTAGCGGCGCAGGAGGTCATCCACCATGCCTCGGAACGGACTCGTGCCGGCCAGGCCGTAGACGGGCGCCATCCCCTCGCCGGTCGCCGGGTGGTCGCGCGCCTCGGCGACCGCCGCTCCGAGGTCGGCGAGAAATCGTTCGGCGACGCCTGGTTCCGTGTGGCGCAGGGTCACGCAGATGTGGACCGCGGGCGGCTTGTGCAGCCCGTTCAGGCTCCAGCCCCGCGAGCCCATGCCCTCCAGCACCCGGTACACGTCGACCGTGTCAGAAGCGAACGCGATCACGAACAGCGGGTCGCCGAGCACCCGCAGCTCGGGGATCGCAGCGATCCCGCTCCGGATCGTCGCCGCCGTCTCCAGGACCCGCTTCGTCGCGTCGAGGTAGCCGTCCTCGCCGGTCGTGACCATCGCCGCCCAGCAGGCCGCCGACAGCGCACCCGGCCGGCTCCCCGCGAGCGTCGGCGAAAAGTACAGCCCACCCGGCCACTCGGTCGCCGTGTAGTACTGGTGCCGCCGGAGCTCGACCCCCCGGTACAGGACCACGGACGTTCCCTTCGCCGCGTACCCGAACTTGTGCGTGTCCGCCGAAATCGACGTAACGCCCGGCACGCGGAAGTCGAACGCCGGCACCGGGTACCCCAGGCGCTCCGCCCACGGCAGCACGAACCCGCCCAGACAGGCATCCGTGTGGAACCCGATCCCCCTCGACCGGGCCAGCTCGGCAAGCTCGGAGATCGGGTCGATCACCCCGTGCGGGAACGAGGGCGCCGATCCCACCAGCACCACGGCATCGCGGTCCAGCGCCGCGCGCGTCGCCGCCACGTCGGCGCGAAAATCGCGGCGGCCGACCGGTACCCGGACCATCCGCATGTCGAAGTACTGGGCCGCCTTGTCGAACGCCACGTGCGCCGTGGACGGCGCCACGATCGCCAGCCGCGACGACCCCCGCCGCCGCCCGGCCAGCGCGCGGTCCCGGTAGGTCTTCATCGCGAGCAGGATGCTCTCGGTGCCGCCGGACGTGACGGTTCCTACGACGTCCCGGGCGCCCGACGGCCCGCCGCCCAGCATCGCCTCGGTCATCGACACGATCTCGGCCTCGTACTTCGCCCCGCTCGGCCACAGGTCGGCGTGGAGCGGGTTCACCTGCGACGTCGCCGCGTACACCGAGTTCAGGAACCCCACGTGCGAGTCGTCGCCCTGGTAGACCGCGCCCGAGGCGAACCCGTCGTGCCACCGGGGACGTTCCCGACCGGCGAGCGACGAGATCTCCGCCAGCACCTCCTCGCGCGGCAGACCGTGCGCCGGGAGCGCCGTGAACGTCGCGGCCTCGCCCCGGTACGGCTTCACCTCGCGTTCCATGCCGGCGAGCATCCGGTCGTACTCGCGTTCGATCCGGTCGCGGAGCGCCGGGACGCGCCGGGCCAGGCGCTCCATGCGTGCCGCCACTCGAGGGTTCAGCCGGCGGAGCCTCGCTGCCATCCGCGCCATGTCCATGTGTCGAACCGCCTTTGCGTCGTCGAACCGGTTCAGCGGCCGGCGTTCAGCCGCGCGTGGATCTTCCTGGTGCTCCGGTACAGGTTGACGAACTCCGCGAACATCGGCCGGTAGACCTCCGCCGCGACGGGGTCGGGCTCGAACGCCCGCGCGATCGGCGCGCGATCGGCGACGTCGTCCCACGTCAGGTGGCCGAGCGCGACGGCGGCCTGGAACGCGGCGCCGCGGGCGTTCGCCATCACCGGATCGCGCGCCTGCAGCACCGTTCGCTCCAGGACGTCCGCGTGAATCTGGCACCACAGGTCGGACCGCGCCCCGCCGCCGACGACGGTGATCCCCTGGAGTCGCCGCTTGATGAACTTCTCGACGTACGTCAGCAGCCACCGCGAGTTGAACGCGACCCCCTCGAGCACCGCTCGCACGAGGTGCGCCCGGGTCGTCGAGAGCGACTGGTTGAAGAACCCGCCCCGGACGGTGCGGTCGTCGACCGGCGTCCGTTCGCCGTTCAGCCAGGGGGTGAACAGCAGGCCGTCGCTCCCCGCCGGCACCGCCGAGGCCTCGGCCAGCAGGGCCTCGAAGCTCGGCGGCTCCCCGCCCGGCGCCGTGAGGATGCGGTCGCGGAGCAGGGCGAGGCACACGGCCGCGGACTCCTGTTCGTTCGACAGGAGGTACCGGCCCGGGATGGCCGACGGCAGCGACGCCATGTTATGGAACAGGTCGGTCTTCTTCATGGGGACGTGGCACGACAGCCACGACGACGTCCCGATGCACAGGTGCGCGTCGTAGTCGCGGACGGCGCCCGACCCGATCGCCGCGGCCATCGTGTCGGGCGCGCCGCTCACCACCTTGACCGATGCCGGGAGCCCCAGCTCGTCGGCCGCCGCCGGCGCGAGCGTCCCCAGCACCGACGCCGCCGGGACGATCTCCGGCAGCTTGCCCCGGTCGAGCCCCGCCGTCCGGAGCAGCCCGGCGTCGTACCGGACGTCGTCGATGCGGCGCGAGTCGGCCACCCAGTGCAGCGTCACCGCGTCGAACGTGGTCGCGGCCCGCCCGGAGAGGCGGAGGTTGATCCAGTCCCTCGGCTCGAGGAACAGGTGGGTTCGTTCGTAGATCTCCGGGAGCTCCTCCCGCACGAACAGGATGTGCGCGATCGGGTCCTTCCCGGAGTGCCCGGGCGCGCCGCCGGTCCGGCGGATCCAGGCGACCAGCTTGCGCAGGCCGTACCCCTCGACCATTGGGAAGCCCCGCACGATGCGGCGGATGTACGGCGCCCCGCGGGAGTCCATCCAGATGATGGCCGGGTGGAGCGGCCGCCCGTCGCGGTCGACGGCGACCGTCCCCGACCACTGCGAGCTGCATCCGGCCGCGACCACCGAAGCGGGGTCGACCCCCGTCTCGCCCAGGACGCGGCGGGTCGCCGAGACGATCGCGCGCCACCACGCCTCGGGGTCCTGTTCGGCGCCGCCGCCGGGCAGCACGTCGACCTCGAACGGCTCCACGGCGGATCCCGCGATCTCGCCGTCCGTGGTGATCAGCGCCAGCTTGAGCCCGGAGGTCCCGAGGTCGATCGCGAGCACGTGCGCGGCCGCCGGTCCGGGCACGCTCACGCGGTCCGGGCCTCCCGCCGGAGCGGATCGGGCACCGACGCCGCGACCACCGCCGTCACCACGGCGAGCACCGTGACCACCACGATCGCGCCCGAGAACGACCCCTGGGCCGACTTCAGGGCGCCCATCACGGCCACGATCACCGCGCCGCCGAGGTTCCCGGCGAGCAGCATCACCCCCACCGCGGTGCTCCCGACCTGCGTACCGAGGGTCGGGTCCTCCGACGCCACCGCGATCGCGATCGGCAGCGCCGGCAGCAGGAAGAACCCCAGCACGAACGCCACGGCCAGCAGCCCGGCCATCGATCCGAGGTGGCCGAGCAGCCACAGCCCGGGCACGGCCACCACGCCGGCCGCGACGAGGAACGGCGTCCGCCGCCGGATCTTGTCGCTCACCGCCCCGAGCGCCACCGAGCCGACCACCCCG
>DATLUW010000570.1:0-2369 GCA_035577825.1 Actinomycetota bacterium
GCCAGAACGCCGACACGCCCGACGTCTCCGCCCCGGGTTGAAGGCCGTCCAGGCGGCGATGTCCGTGGACTGCGGCACGCCGACCGGTCACAGCTTGCTGATCGGCCCGAGCAAGCTGACGTTCGCGCAGGAGGCGGGCACGAGGGCCCGAGGCACGTCCTCCGTCACCAACACGGGCGCGGCACACAGAGCGTCAGCGCGCAGGCACGCGCCCTCACGCAGCAGGTCTCGCACGAGACGAAGGACGTGGTGCTCGGCACGTCGCCGACGTTCATCGACCAGTTCGGCGCGCCGCGGCCGTTCGTCACGACGACGTCCACGATCCCGGCCGGGACCGACCGGCTGCTCGCGTCCGACGCCTGGAGCGGGCCGAACGCCCGCGTCGGGCTGGCCCTGATCGACCCGAACGGAACCTACGCGGCGTACACCCGACCGCAGGGCAACGGCGATCACGGGCAGGTCGACGTGCGCAAGCCGGTCGGCGGCACGTGGAAGGCGGTCGTGTTCCTGCGCGACGGCTCGTTCAGCGGCACCGCCCGGGCCAGACGAAGAAGTTCCACTTCCGGGCGACGATGCCATCGGCAGCCGGCGACACCGCGCACGACGTCGTCGTCTCCGACAGCTCCGGCGACTCGACCGTCGTGCCCGTCGTCCTGCGCTCGCTCGTGCCGACCGACGCGCACGGCGGCACGTTCGACGGCACGCTGCGCGGCGGCAACGGCCGTCAGTTCGTTGGCCAGACCGGACACGTTCCAGTTCGACGTGCCGCAGAGGGCGAAGTCGCTGAGCGTCTCGCTGTCGTGGCCCGACAACGCCGGCACCGAGGCGATCGGCTGGCTGGTCGACCCGAACGGGACGCCGCTCGGCGCCGCGTCCTCGCAGTACGTCGACCCGAACACGGGCGCCACGACGCGCACGCACGGGCTCGAGGCGTTCGCGATCTCGCCGCGGGCCGGCCGCTGGAAGTTCGTCGTCACAGTCACCTCGCCCGTGGCGACACGGTGCTCTCGACGCCCTACCACGGCGTGGTCTCGTTCGACCCGCCGCAGATCGAGGCGACCGGCCTGCCGGACGGCCGCAAGGTCCGGGCCGTGCAGCCGATCACGGCCACCGTCAGGGTCACGAACACCGGCCCCGGGACGCTGGACGTCTTCGCAGACCCGCGCCGGGCCGACCGGTCGGAGACCGACTCGCTGCTCCCGCTCTTCGCGCCGGCCACGGTCCCGCTGCCGGGCACGAACGTGCCGAACTTCCTGGTCCCGACCCAGACCGACGCGGTGCTCGGCGCCGCCCAGGGAAGCCGGCCGATCGTGCTCGAAATGGGCTTCGGCGCGCTGGGCGAAGGCGATCCGGACGTGCTGGGCGTGAGCCAGGGCAACGACGCCTCGGCGTTCTTCGCCGGGCCCCCCGAGTTGTCGAACGGCACGTGGTTCCTAGCACCGTCGCTGCGCGGGCCGTTCGACGCCCCCGCCTCGGGGACGGCGACGGTCGGCATGCTCGCGCACACGAAGGCGTTCGACCGGAACGCCGACTCGACCACCGGCGACTGGTGGCGGGTCCTGATCGACGGCTCGAACTAGACGCCCCTGCAGCTGAGCCCGGGCGAGTCGGGGACTATGACAGTCACGTTCACGCCGCAGGGCGTCCGCAACGAACGGGTCCGCGGCGTCCTCTACGTCGACGACTTCAGCTTCCGGACGCTCTCCGGGAACGAGGAGATGGCGTTCCCGTACAGCTACAGGATCAAGTAGCGCGCTGAGTCGCGCCCGCGTCTTAGGCCCGTGGAGTCAGGCGCTCGCTCGAGCGGCCGGCGCGCCACTCGACGCGGAACTGCTGCTCGCGGATGCGCTCGTCGCCGTGTCGCACCCAGCGCCGGTAGTAGACACCGAGCGCGACCGCCCAGAGCGAGAGTGCCAAGTACGCGAACCAGGGCGCTCCGGACCAGATGAGCTCCGCGAGGATCAGCGTTCCGACGACGGCGGCGAGCGCAGCGGCCTGCCGGCGCCAGATCCTCCGCGCGTGTGCGAGCGCCAGCTCGCGCTCGGCCGTCTCGTACGCGTCGAGTGTGATCACGGCCCTCATGACGTCCCCTTCCCTTCGTGCTCTTCGGCGAGGTCGGCGACCTCCGCCTCTGCCAGCGACAGCAAGTCCCCGACGTGCAGCCGAATCGACTCGTCGTGCGTGCCGGCGTCGAAGACGACGAACCGGTCGTCGAAGACCCGCTGATCGACGAGCACGCGGTCGTAGGCGCCGCCGACGGGCGGAACCGCGCCCAGCTCGAACTCCGGATACGCCCCGACGAGATCCTCCTCGCTCGCGAGCACGATGTCGGCCGTGCGCAGGACGTGCCGGGCTTTCTCGAGATCGAG
>DATLUW010000571.1:0-2236 GCA_035577825.1 Actinomycetota bacterium
CCAACCCCGCGAGCAGTGCACGGAGACGCCGGACACTGCGGCGGCTCGAAGCCCGCTCGACGTCGCTCGCGCTCACGCTCCGGGCGAGGAACTCCGCCTCCAGGTCGTTCGGCTGCGCGGGGTGCGCCTCGACCCACTCGACGGCCGAGGCGAGCCGTGCGCCCCGATACAGGTCGGCCGCGTCCCGGCCGCGCTCGTCCCAGTCCCTAGCGGCGCTGATCAGGTGGCGATGGGTGGCTCGGCCCTGGACGTCCTGCTCCAGCCATCCGCGCAGCCGCGGCCACTCCCGGAGGAGCGCCTCGTGGGCCACCTCCACCGTGCCCTCGCTGATCGTCACCAGCCGGCTCGCGGCGAGGACGTCGAGGACGGCCCGACGCTCCTCGGCGCCCTCCCCGCCGAACTCGGCCAGCGGGACGCGGCGGCGTACCACCTCGTCGCCCTCTCCCGGTCCGGTCAGTCGGAGCAGGATCGCGCGGGCCGTCTCCCGGCGGTCGGGCGTGAGGCGCTCGTAGGTTCGCTCGGCGAGTCTCGCCACCGCCGCCTCGACCCGGCCACTTCGCGCGTACTCGCTCGCGCGGAGCCATCGCCCGTCGCGGCGCTCCCACAGCTCGAGGAGCGCGGTCGAGAGCAGCGGGAGCCCGCCCGGCTGCCCGGACACGTCCTCCACCAGGGCCTCCGTCAGTTCCTCCTCCACCCGCAGCCCCGCCCGCTCGGCGGGCAACTCGATCGCGTGGCGGAGCTCGCGACGGTCCATTGGACCGATCAGCACCTGGTTCGTCGCCACGAGATCGGCGAGTCGGGGGTATGCCGCGCACCGGCCGTAGTAGTCGGCGCGGATGGCGATCACGACCGCGCATCTGCCGTTCGGACGGGTCGCCGCGTCGATGAGCCCGTCGATGAACGCATCGCGCTCCCCCTCGTCGCGGCACGTCGTGAACACCTCCTCAAACTGGTCGACGACGAGGACGAGCTTCGCGGAGAGCGGCAGGCCGGCTGCAGCGGACGAAAGCAGCCCGTCGACGCCGTGCCCAGCCGTTCCCGGGAAACCGGCCGCGGCGACCCCGGCCTCGAGCTCCGCGCCCGGGCGTTCGCCGGGCCGGATGACGACCGTCGGCCAACCGTCGCTTCCGGGGAGGGCGCCACTCGCGAGCGCGGGAACCAGCCCCGCCCGAACGATCGAGGACTTCCCGCTCCCGGACGGGCCGACGACCGCGAGCACCGCGGTGCCGACGAGGCGTGCGACGAGCGTGCCCACGAGGCGCTCGCGCCCGAAGAAGAACTCGGCATCCCCCACGTCGAACGGAGCGAGTCCCCGGAACGGACAGACGCCGAGCGCCGGTCCGGCGGCGGCATCCTCCGCATCGCGGGCGACCGTTTCGACGCGTTCCGTCGCCAATTGCAGATCCCGTACCCGGTCGGCGACGGCATCCTCGGACGCCCGCAGCTCCTCGCGCAGCCCTCGAGCGGCAGCGGCCTCCTCATCGAGCCGGCGGACCGACCCCTCTCGGACCCACTCGGTCACGGTCTGGTGGACCAACAGGGGGACGCCTCGAGTATGGGCGAGGATTCGGTCGGCTGTCCGGGCCGGAGTGCCCGGGGCGTACAGCTCGAAGATCCTCGCCATGGCTCCGGCGTCCAGCGGCTCCAACTGACGGATGCGGTCCTCGGGCGCCCCGGTCCCGAGCAACACGGACGTCGTGGGTGCGCCGGCGTCCCGGCACGTGGCCAACACCATGAGCCCGACCCCCGCGTTCGCTCCGAGCTCGGCGAACGCGCGGGCGGTGGCCACGTCCGCTGCGTCCGCATCGTCGATCACCAGGAGCCTCGGCCCGGTGCCCGTACCGGAGGAGAAGATCTCGCGGACCGCCGCATCCGCGGGACCGATGCACGAGGCGTAACCAACGGAGGCCCCACCGAGGTGCGCGGTTCGTGCGAACTCGGCGGCCAGTCTGGTCTTCCCGATCCCGCGGACGCCGGCCACGAGAACGCGGATCCCTTCCCGGCCCGTCGACTCCCGCCACATTCGAGCCAGCCACGCCAGGTCTTGCTCCCTCCCGAACAACGGGCCCACGGGATCGAGCTCTGGGGGGAGCGCCGAGCGCGACGCCGCCTCGGACGGCACGCCGGATCCCGCCAGCGCTCGTTGCAGCTCGCCCACGAACGCGCCGCACGAGGAGAACCGGTCCACGCCGTCCTCGGCCATGGCAGTCGCCAAGACGTCGGCGACGCCACCGCC
>DATLUW010000572.1:0-4529 GCA_035577825.1 Actinomycetota bacterium
GACCGTGAAACGCTGTTCCGCATCTATGCAAGCACGCGCGAGGAGGAGCTCCGGCCGGTTCCCTGGAGCGATGCGGAGAAGGAGGTGTTCCTGCGGTCGCAGTTCGAGGCGCAGGACCGGTGGTGGCACGACAACTACGACGAGACGACCTGGGACGTGATCCAGGTCGACGGCCGCGACGCGGGGCGGCTGTACGTCTCGCGATGGCCGCAGGAGATCCGCATCGTGGACATCGCGCTGCTGCCGGAGTTCCGGGGACGCGGCGTCGGCGAGACGCTCCTGCACGGGCTCCTCGACGAGGCCGCGGCGAGCGGGCGCAAGGTGAGCATCCACGTCGAGTCGGCGAACCCGGCGCGGCGCCTGTACGAGCGGCTCGGATTCCACGAGGTGTCGCACACCGGTGTGTACGCCCTGATGGAGTGCGACCCCACAAGCGCGAGGGGGATACGATGAACGAACGAGAGTCCCGCCGATTCTCCCGGCGGCGGTTCCTCCAGGCGGCGGGCGGCGGGGCCGGCATCGCGGCGCTCTCGCCGCTCCTCGGCGCCGCGCACGCCTCCGCGTCCACGTCGTCGAAGCTCCGGGTCGGGGTCCTGTCGCCGTCGGGCGGCGACTCGCCGACCATGGGCGCGAACCTCGTCGACGGGATCCGGATGGGGTTCGACGCGGCCGGCGTCACGGCGTCGATCTCGGGCGAGGACGTACCCCTCGGGCACCAGGGCGCCTACACGGCGGCGACCTCGGTGCTGTCCTCCGGCGTCGACGTCGTGATCGCGGGAATCACGGCCCCCGTGGCGCGCCAGCTGGCACCGCTGTTCGAGCAGGCGGGCGTGCCGCTCGTCGTGGCGAACGCCGGCGGACACGTGGTCCAGCCCGCCGATCGCAGCGACGCCGTGTTCCACGTGCCGCTCGGCTACTGGCCCTCGGCTTACTCGCTGGGCCGGTGGGCGGCGGCCAACGCGGGACAGCGCGGCCTGATCGCCACGTCGCTCGCCGACGGCGGGTACGACGCGGTGTTCGCGTACCGCCGGGGCCTGGAGTCGGCCGGAGGACGGTGGCTGGACACGATGGTCACCCACCAGACGGCGGACGCGGGCGCGTCGGGCCTCGCCGACACCGTGCGGGCGTCCGGTGCGCAGCACGTGTTCGCGCTGTACGCGGGGTCGCGGGCGCTCGACGCCCTGCGCGCCCTCCGCCCCACCGGCGTGAAGGTGCTGGCGGGAGCGTTCACCGTCGACGAGAGCCTGCTGACCAAGGCGGGATCGAACGCCCAGTCGGTCTGGAGCGCCTCCTCCTGGAGCCCGGCCCTGCGATCGACCGCGAACCGCGCATTCGTGAAGGGGTTCCGGGCCCGGACCGGCCGGAAGGCCGACGCCTTCGCGGTGGTCGGGTACGACGCGGCCACGGCCGTTGCGACCGGGACGTCCCGGGCCGGGTCGGCGCGGGGACTCATCGGCGGCCTCAACGGTGCGACGATCGCGAGCCCCCGCGGCACGTTGCGCGTCGACGCCGGCACGAACCAGGCCCTCGCCCCGCTGTACCTCCGCCAGGTGCGGTCGACGAGCACCGGGCTCGTGAACGCCGTCCGTGGCCCGCTCGAGGACGTTCCGGCGAACCCCGACGCGATGTCCCCGCTGGCCACGGGCATGCCGAGCGGCTACCTCAACGAGGTGCTCTGCCCGGCGTGAGCGAGCTCCCGACGGAGGACGAGTTCCGCGGCTGCATCGGCGACGAGTTCGCCGTGATCGACGGCGAAGACGGAACCACAGTGGTGCTCGACGAGGTGACGTCGCTCGGCGACCGCGGCGAGGACGCCCCCCCGGAGGTCCGTCGGCGGCCGTTCTCGCTGATGTTCCGGGGGGACCCGGGCCTCGATCAGCGCACGCACCGGCTCCGCCACGATCGGCTCGGCGACCTCGACGTCTTCCTCGTGCCGATCCAGCCGGATGCCCGCGGGTCGCTGTACGAGGCCGTGTTCGGCTGACGCATCTCCCCGAGTCACGCGACGTGGGACGATTGCCCGAGCGTGACGTTCGAGGATCGATTCGACAGGCCGCCCGAGACGCTCGACCGGCAACCACTCCTGGACACGCCCGACATCCATGTGGTCGACGTGCGCTGCTCCGCGCCGTCCGGCCCGTGGTCCCCGACCGAGGCCGGTACCGGGTTCGGGGTGGTGTTCGTGCGTTCCGGGTGCTTCCGTCGCGAGGTGAACGGCGTCGAGGACGTCCTCGACCCCACGAACGCCTACTTCGAGCGCCCCGGCGACGAGCAGCGGGTCGCGCATCCGGCCGGCGGGGGTGACCGGTGCACCGGGATCGCGGTCTCGGCCGAGATCGCGGCGACGCTGTGGGGCGGCGAGCCCGGCCTCCCCGACCGGCCCGCGGCCACGACGCCGGACCTCGACCTGTCCGCCCGCCGCCTGGTCGCGTCGGCGAGGACGGGTGACGACGCCTTCGCGGACTGCGAACGCGCTCTGATGCTCGTGGCCGCGCTCGTCGGGCGGCGAGCCGCGGAGCGGATCGAGTCGGGCCGGCCCGCGACCGCCCGGGCCCGCCATGCGCTGGTCGAGGACGCCCGCGAGGCCATCGCCCGCGACCCCCGCTCCGGCCTGGTCGAGCTCGCCCGAGGTGTCGCCTCGTCGCCGCACCACCTCAGCCGGACGTTCCACGCGCTGACCGGCGAGACCGTGTCCGGCTACCGCCGGCGCCTCCGCGTCCGGCTGGCGCTCGAGCGCATCGCCGACGGCGAACGCGACCTCGCCGGGCTCGCGGTCGAGCTGGGGTTCGCCGACGCGGCGCACCTCGCCCGGACGGTCCGCGCGGAGGTGGGCGATTCCCCCTCGTCGCTCCGGCGCGAGCTCGCACGGCTCGCGCCCGGCCCCGCGGGGGCGGCGCGATCGGACGCGGTGTCCTGAGCTCGCTCAGCCGGCCGGACGGCGGCGGACAGCGAACTCCTCCCGGAGGTTCCACGTCGCTCCGCCGTCCTCGCTGATGACGCTCCGCCAGTGGAACGAGTCGTCCTCGATGTCCGAGAAGATCCACCGCATGTCGTGGCCCTCGGGCGTCACCATCCGCTGGACGATCTCGTCGCCCTCCCGGGCGGCCGTGAACGGCCGGACGTTGCCGAACGCGGGGCCGTGCCAGGTGACCTTCCAGGTGTCCGCCGACGCGTCGTAGAAGCGCACCGTGACGCCGTACTCGCCGGGCGGCGAGCCCTGCTTCGCGCGTTCGGCGCGGCTCGGACAGATCCACACGTCGACGACGGCGCGCCCGTCGAGCCCCCGCATGAAGTGCCACTCCCCGATCGCCGTCGTCACGTCGCCGTCCGAGCCGTACCCGGTGTAGTCGAAGTCCCACGACCCCACGAACCGGCCGTACAGGTCCCGGTCCTCTGGGATGTCCGGGTGCCGTTCGCCCGATGCCAGTGACTCCAGCACCGGGTGCAACAGGGTCGTCTCCATGCGCCGACCTCCTCCGTCGTTCGGTCCACGCGCCACGATCGACCCTGGTGCGTCGAGTCGCGAGAAGATCGGTGCTCGATTGCCGGGGGAGCTTCCCCGGTCAGGCGGTCGGCGCCGGCGCCGCCACGCGGAACTCGAGCCCGGCTGCGCCCGCGTCGACCACCAGGTGGTCGCCGTCACGGACGTCCCCACCGAGCAACATCGTGGCCAGGCGGTCCTGCACCTCGCGCTGGATGAGCCGCTTCAGCGGCCGGGCGCCGTAGGCGGGGTCGAACCCCTTGTTCGCCAGGTACTCACGGGCGCCCTCGGTGAGCTCGATCGTGAGCCGCCGGGCCGCCAGGCGCTCCTGCAGCAGGCGGGCCTGGATGTCGAGGATGCCGGCGATCTGCTCCCGCCCGAGCGGTGAGAACACGATGATCTCGTCGACGCGGTTCACGAACTCCGGCCGGAAGGTCGCCCTCACCTCGGCCATGACCTTCTCGTTCCGCTCCTCGGTGGAAGCCGTCGGGTCGTTGAACACGTACGAGCCGAGGTTCGACGTCATGATCACGACCGTGTTGCGGAAGTCGACCGTGCGGCCCTGGCCGTCCGTCAGCCGGCCCTCGTCGAGCAGCTGGAGCAGCACGTTGAACGCGTCCTGGTGGGCCTTCTCGATCTCGTCGAACAGCACCACGGCATACGGGCGCCTCCTGACCGCCTCCGTGAGCTGGCCGCCCTCGTCGTATCCGACGTAGCCGGGCGGCGCGCCGATCAGCCGGCTGACGCTGTGGCGCTCCTGGTACTCGCTCATGTCGATGCGGATCACCGCGCGCTCGTCGTCGAACAGGAAGTCCGCGAGCGAACGTGCCAGCTCGGTCTTCCCGACGCCGGTCGGCCCCAGGAAGATGAACGAGCCGATCGGGCGGTTGGGGTCGGAGAGCCCGGCGCGGGCGCGACGGATGGCGTTCGCCACGGCGGAGACGGCTTCGTCCTGGTCCACCATCCGCTCGTGGATCGCGTCCTCCATGCGGACGAGCTTCGCCATCTCGCCCTCCACGAGCCGCGAGACGGGAATGCCGGTCCACTT
>DATLUW010000573.1:0-2685 GCA_035577825.1 Actinomycetota bacterium
CGCGACCTGGCCGGGTGGCTGTCGTCGGTGCGGCGGTTCGCGGATGTCGTCGTCGCGCTGGACGACGGGAGCACGGACGCGACGTTCGGGCTGCTCTCGGGAGATCCGCTGGTTCGCGAGGTGCTCCGGAACCCGATTCGCGGCGACTTCGCCGGGTGGGACGACGCGGCGAACCGGCGGCGATTGCTGGCCGCGTGCGACGAGCTGCGGCCCGATTGGGTCGTGTGGGTCGATGCCGACGAACGGCTCGATGCGGCGGACGCCCGGGCGCTGCGTTCGTTGCTCGAGACGGACGCCATCCCGGGGTGCGCGTACGGGTTCCAGCACGTCCGGATGTGGGGCTCGCGCGAGTGCGATCCGGCGGTGACGTACGTCTGGCGGGCGTTCGCGTGGGAGCCGGGGCTGACGCTGCCGACGCAGCGGCTGCACTTCGACCCCGTGCCGGAGGAGATCCCGCGCGAGGCGTGGGTGCCGACCACGATCCGGCTTCGGCATCTCGCGGCGGCGGACGAGCGCCGGCGGCTGGAGCGGCTCCGGAAGTACGCGGAGGCCGATCCTTCGCACGAGTACCCGACGAACTTCGGCGACCTGGACGACGTGCCGTCCACGACCGTGCCGTGGCCGAAGCGGCCTGCATCGCTGCGGGCGCTCGTCCCGACTGCCGAGTTGGCTCGGACGCGCGATCTGTTCTCCGATGCGGGCGACCGGCCGCTGCTCGCCGTGCTGGTGCCGGTCCGCGACGGCGAACGCGACCTGCCCGGGTGGTTCGAGTCGGTGCGCCGCTTCGCGGACACGGTGGTCGCGCTCGACGACGGCAGCGGGGACGGGACGATCGCCATGCTCGAGGCCGAACCCATCGTGAGCATGCTGCTGCGAAGCGAGCGCACGGCCGAGGGCCGCCACAGGTGGGACGACGGCGCGAACCGCCGGGCGCTCGTCGAAGCAGCCGCCGGGCTCCGGCCGCGGTGGGTGCTGTTCCTCGACGCGGACGAACGCATCGACGCCGGCGACGGCGCGGCGCTCCGCGATTGGCTCGAGTCGGGGGGAGTCGGTGAGGACCGGGCATACGGGTTCCTCGTCCATCGCGTGAGCGAGGACCTGGCGTCGTGGGACCGGGCGGGTCTGTGGGCGTTCCGGCTGTTCGCGTGGCGTCCGGGCCTGGAGCTGCCGGCCGGGCGGCTGCACGCGGTGCCGGTGCCGGTGGACATCCCGCCGGAGCGGTACACGCGGACGACCGTTCGCATCCAGCACCTCGGCGGGGCGACCGAGGAACGCCGCCGTGAGCGGTACCGCAAGTACCGGGAGGCCGACCCCGGCGGCGAGTTCCAACCCGACTACGAAGCGCTGCTCGAGCCGCCACGAGCGCTCCGGCCGTGGGAACCGCGGCCCGGCGGCCTGCCCGTCGTTGCGACGCCGACGGTCGGACCGTTCGAGATCGAAGGGCTCCCGCAGGCCGGTTCGGACCGGGTCGAGGACGTCCTCACCGCGCCGGCGCTCTCGGCGGTCGTGATCGCCCGCGACGACGAGTCACGCATCGAACGCGTCGTGCGGTCGGTCGTCTCGCAGGAGGTGCCGGAGCCGTTCGAGGTGATCGTGGTGACGAGCGGGGGCGACCGCACGGCGGAGATCGTGCTGCGCGAGTTCCCCGATGTCGCGGTCGTGGAGCTCGACGCGCCGGCGCTGCCCGGACAGGCGCGCAACGCCGGCCTGGCCGTCGCGCGGGGCGACTACGTGTCGTTCCCCGGCTCGCACGTCGAGCTGCCGCCGGGGTCGCTGGCCGCTCGCCTGAGCGCGCACCGTCGGGGGCATCCGATGGTGACCGGCACCACGCTGAACGGAACGCCGACGCCGGCCGGCTGGGCGTCGTACTTCCTCGACCACTCGGCGGTCCTCCCGGGCCGTCCGAGCGAGGGGCTCGCCGTCCCACCCGCGCACTGTTCCTACGAACGGGAACTCCTGGAGTCGGTCGGCGGCTTCCCGAACCACCTCCGGGCGGGCGAGGACACGGTGGTCAACCATCTGCTGTACGCGGCCGGCGCCCGCGCCTACCGCGCCGCGGACGTGCCGCTCGTCCACGCGAGCCCGTGCACGACCGTACCGCGCCTGCTGCGCCACCACTTCACGCGCGGGCGCGCGCACGGTCGGATCCTCCTCGAGCACGCCGGGCCGGTCCTGAACCGCGAGGAGCTCGGCCGGATCGGGTTCGCCTACCTCCCGAGGCGCCTCATCGCGACCGCGTCGAACGTCCGCCGGTGGGGGGACGTGGTGCTCCGCGAACGCTTCCGCCGGGTTCGCCCATTGGTCGCGGCAGGCGCGACGGCCGCCTGGGCCGGGCTGTGGTTCGAGCTGCTGACGCCCGCGCCGGGGAAGCTGGAAGGGCTGCTCGGCCTGGGGGCGCGGACTATTGCACGAACAGGAAGCTCGGCGGCGAGAACCCCGACGCCTGGCCGGTGACCTTGCTCCTGACGCGGCCGCGGAACTCGTAGGACCCCTTGTGCGCCGGCTTGAACTGCGCCTTGAACCCGGTCACGCCCTTGCGAAAGGACTTGAACGAACCGGTCCCGTGCTTCACCTGCACGTCGAACACGTAGCCGGGATCGGCGTTCTTCTGCGCCCACCGGATGTCGAACGTCGTCCCGAGCGGACCGAAGTACGGGTTCCGCCCGACCTTCACGTGGACCACGC
>DATLUW010000574.1:0-3448 GCA_035577825.1 Actinomycetota bacterium
TGTCGGGGATGCTCGCGGCCGGCGTGCAGGCCGTGGCCATGGAGGTGTCCTCGCACGGCCTCGACCAGCACCGGGTGGGCGGGGTGCGCTATGACTGCGGGGTGTTCACCAATCTCACCCAGGACCACCTCGACTACCACGGGACCCTCGAGGAGTACTTCGGGGCCAAGGCGAAGCTGTTCACCCCGGAGCTCGCCGAGCGGGGCGCGACGAACTGGGACTCGCCCGCGGGGCGGAAGCTGATGGGCGCGCTGATCCCGATGACGTCGTTCGGCGCGTCGGAGGGCGCGGACCTCCGGGCGACCGACGTGTCGACGGATTCGAAGGGGCTGTCGTTCCGGGTGGGCGACGCGGAGGTGCGGTCGCGACTCCGCGGCGGGTACAACGTCGAGAACTGCCTCGCCGCCTTCGCGGCTGCGCATCTGGTCGGGATCACGGCTTCGGCGATCGTCGAGGGCATCGCCTCGGTGGCCGGCGTCCCCGGGCGGCTGGAGCCGGTCGAGGCCGGGCAGGAGTTCCTGGTCGTCGTCGACTACGCGCACACGCCGGACAGCTTGGACAACGTGCTGCGGGCGGCCCGGCCGCTCGCGGCGGCGGACGGCGGGCGGGTGATCGTCGCGTTCGGCTGCGGCGGCGACCGGGACCGCGGGAAGCGGCCGCTGATGGGGGAGGCGTGCACGCGGCTCGCCGACCTCACGATCGTGACGAGCGACAACCCCCGCTCGGAGGATCCGCTGGACATCATCGCGGAGATCGAGCCGGGGGCCGCCCGGGGCGGCGGCCGCTACGTGATCGAACCCGACCGCCGCGCGGCCATCGCGCTGGCGGAGGCCTCCGCGGCGCCGGGCGACGTGGTCGTCATCGCCGGGAAGGGCCACGAGACGGGGCAGGAGTTCGCGGACCGGACGATCGAGTTCGACGACCGGGTGGTGGCGGGAGAGGAGCTGCGGGCGCTGCTGGGCGACAACGCGGCGTCGGGGTCCGCCCGATGAGGGTGCGGCGGCTTTCCGAGGTGGCCGAGGCCGTCGGCGGCACGGTGACCGGGCCCGACGTGGAGGTCACCGGCGTCGCGACCGACAGCCGCGAGGCCGGCCATGGCGTGCTGTTCGTCGCGCGGGCCGGCGAGTCGACCGACGGGCACCGCTTCGTGCCGGACGCATTCGCCGCCGGTGCGTCGGCCGCCATGGTCGCGCACGTCGAACCGGACGGGGACGGAGCCGGGCCGGACCGGGCGTACGTCGTCGTGGACGACCCCGGCCGGGCGCTGCTCGACCTCGCGAAGGACGAACGCGGGGCGCTCCGTTCGACGGTCGTCGGGATCACGGGTTCGACCGGGAAGACGTGCACGAAGGACCTCACCGCCGCGGTGCTCCGCGCGCGGTACGAGGTGGTGGCCAGCCCGGCGTCGTTCAACAACGAGGTCGGCATGCCGCTCACGTTGCTGTCGGCCGGGCCCGAAACCGACGTCCTGGTGCTCGAGATGGGGAGCCGCGGCATCGGCCACATCCGCGACCTGTGCGAGGTGGCGCGCCCGGATGCGGGCATCGTGACGAACGTCGGCATCGCGCACCTCGGCCTGTTCGGCAGCCGGGAGAACATCGTCACCGCGAAGGCCGAGCTGGTCGAGGCGCTCCCGCCGAAGGGCGTCGCCCTGCTGAACGCCGACGACCCGGTCGTTGCCGGATACCGGCGGCGCACGCCCGCCCGGGTCCTGACGTGGGGCGTCGCGCCGGAGGCCGACGTTCGCGCCGAAGGAGTCGAGCTCGACCGGGACGCCCGCGCGTCGTTTACGCTGGTGGCGGCCGGACTCCGGGAACACGTGGAGCTGCCCGTTCCCGGCGAGCACATGGTGGCGAACGCCCTCGCCGCCGCCGCGTGCGGGGTCGCGCTCGGCGTGTCGCCCGGGGAGTGCGCCGCCGCCCTGAAGGACGCCCGCGTCAGCGGCTGGCGGATGGAGACGTTCGAGGCGGCGGACGGCTTCCGCGTCGTGAACGACGCGTACAACGCGAACCCCACCTCGATGGCCGCCGCGCTCAAGGCCGCGCGATGGATGTCGCGGGGTGGGCGGTGCATCGCGGTGCTGGGCGGCATGGCCGAGCTCGGCGACGCCGCCCCCGAGGAGCACGACCACGTCGGCGAGCTGGTGGCCCGGCTGGGGATCGAGGAGCTGATCGTGGTCGGCGCCGACGCCGCGCCGACCGCGCGCGCGGCGCTGCGCGAGGGCATGGAACCGGAGCACGTCGTGCAGGTGCCGGACCGCGACGCCGCGCTCGAGGCGGTCCGGGCGATCGCCCGCCCCGGCGATCTGGTGCTGGTCAAGGCGTCGCGGGTGAACGGGCTGGAGCGGCTGGCGGAAGCGCTCCGGGATGGAGCGGCGCCGGCCACCGATGGGGGCGCGGCGTGACCTCCATCCTCATCGCCGCCGCCGCCGGGCTGCTCATCACGCTCACGGTCACCCCGTTCGCCATCCGGGCGTTCCGGGTGTGGGGGTTCGGCCAGCGCATCCGGGAGGCCTGGTACGGCGAGGGCCCTGAGGCGCACCACGGCCACATCGGCAAGGTCGGCACGCCGACGATGGGCGGCATCGTGATCCTGTTCGGCATGGGGGTCGCGTACCTGGTGGCACGGCTGACCGGCGCGGCGTTCACGTCGACCGGTGTCGCGGTGCTGGTGGCGACGTTCGGCCTCGGGCTGGTCGGGTTCCTCGACGACTTCCTGAAGATCCGCAAGCAGCGCTCACTCGGTCTGAACAAGACCACAAAGATCATCGGTCAGGCGCTGGTCGCGGTGGCGTTCGGGGTGATCGCGGTGAAGCTCGGCTCCGTCAGCACGCACCTGTCGTTCATCCGGGCGACCGCGCTGCAGCTGGGGCTGCTGTTCTATCCCTGGGTGTTCCTGGTGATGTCCGCGTCGTCGAACGCGGTGAACATCACCGACGGGCTCGACGGCCTCGCGAGCGGGTCCTCCGCGCTGGTGCTCGCCGCGTACGTGTTCATCGCGTTCTGGCAGGACCGCCACGCCTGCGTCCCGACGCCGGCGCCGGCCTGCTACCACATCAGCGGCAAGGCCTCGCTGGACACGGCCATCGTGGCCGCGAGCGCGCTGGGGGCGGTGGCCGGGTTCCTGTGGTGGAACGCCGCCCCCGCGAGGATCTTCATGGGAGACACGGGGTCGCTCGCGATCGGCGGCCTCCTGGCGGCGCTCGCCGTGGTCACGCAGACCGAGCTGCTGCTGGTGGTCCTCGGCGGGCTGTACGTCCTCGAGATGACGTCGGTGATCATCCAGATCATCTCGTTCCGGATGTTCCACCGGCGGGTGTTCCGTATGGCGCCGATCCACCATCACTTCGAGCTTGTGGGGTGGCACGAGTTCACGGTGATCGTGCGCTTCTGGATCGTGGCCGGTCTGTCGGTGGCGTTCGGGCTGGGGCTGTTCTACGCGGACTTCC